>DAOLNV010000037.1:0-29424 GCA_035416745.1 Candidatus Hydrogenedentota bacterium
AGACCATCACGTAATCCGGATCACTGTCAAATTCGTAATCCCTCACTACCAGCGATAGAACGAAATCGCCCGCAACGTCCGGAATGAACGACGGACTCGCGGTATCCCAACCGGCGATATCGTTGTCCGTCAACGCACTCGCGGGCGGCAGGCTCTCGAAACGCCACTCGTAAGCGATCAAGTCGCCGTCCACGTCGTACGAGTCGCTGCCGTCCAGGGTGATTGTTCGACCGGTGAGCGCGTTGATCTGGTCATCGCCCGCGTCCGCAACCGGCGCGTCGTTGACCGGCGTGACCGTGATGGTCACCGTCGCTTCATTGCTGTCGAGTGCTCCGTCGTTGGCTCTGTACGTGAAGCTGTCCTGGCCGTTGTAATTCGCCTCGGGCTGGTATACGAACGAACCATCCGCGTTGAACGTCAGAGTGCCCTGGCTGGGGCCACTCACCAGCACCGCCATCAGGGCGTCGCCGTCTTCGTCTGTATCGTTGCCCAAAACGCCCGGCGCAGTGACCGCCAGCGTCTGGTCCTCAGCCACCGTGTAGGCATCATCGATTCCTACGGGTTGCTCTCCAGCAGGCGTGATAGTAATCGAGACCGTTGCTGCAAGACTCACGACAATCTGATCGCTTGCCACGTACCTGAAGCTGTCTGGACCGCTGTAATCGGCTGCTGGCGTATAGCTGAACGAACCATTCGGATTCAGAGTGAGCGTTCCGTGGCTCACGCCCGTAAGCAGCACCGCCGTAAGAACGTTGCCATCCGGGTCACTGTCGTTGCCCAAAACGCCCGGAGCAGCCACTGTAAGTGCTTGGTCCTCGGAGACCGTGTATGAATCATTCGCGGCTACAGGCCGATCGTTGACGGGCGTTACCGTGATGCTCACCGTCGCTATGCTGCTATCCAATTCACCGTCATTGGCCAGATAAGTGAAGCTGTCTGATCCGCTGTAATTTGCCGCTGGCACGTACGAAAACGAGCCGTCGGCGTTCAGTGTCAGAACGCCGTGGCTCACGCCGCTTACCAGCATGGCCGTCAGGGCGTCACCATCCGGGTCGCTGTCGTTGCCTAAAACGCCCGGCGCGGTCACCGTCAGGGTCTGGTCCTCAGCCACCGTATAGGCATCGGACGCCGCTCCTGGGACATCGTTAAGCGGCGCAACCGTGATGGTGACCGTAACGATTTCGGAATCCAGCTTGGCCAGTGGGAAACCTTCGTATTGCAGATTCTTGAGCGGGGCACGGCCCGCAAGAACCGCCTCAATGATTAATTGGATATCCACGGCGTTTACACAGCCGTCACGGTTAATATCCCCCCTGGCTCCCTGTACGCCCAAAGCCTCGTTGATGACCATTTGAACATCACTGGCGTCGAACCGTCCGTCTCCGCCCGGGTCAGGCAAGGTATCTCCGCCCGTCCCGGTCTGGCCTGGCTCATCGCTTGCTTTGTACGTGAAACTATCGATGCCAAAGAAATTGCTGTCGGGGACGTATTGAAATGAGCCATCCGGGCTGAACGTCAGCGCGCCGCAGCTCACGCCGTCAACAAGCAGGGCCGTCAAGGCGTCGCCATCAGGGTCGGTGTCGTTGGCCAACACGCCCGGCGCTGGCACGGTCAGCGTCTCGTCCTCGGACACCGCGTAAGCGTCACCGTTGGCAACAGGCGGCTGGTTCTCCTCTGGGATAGGCGTCTCGACTAGAGGCGTGAGAATTGCGCCCCCGCCGAGACGGTACTCAGCGTACCCGGATAGAACCTGGGTACCATTTTCATCAACTGGCACATTGACCCTGTAGACAAACGTCGCAGGAAAAGCCGCCACAGTGAGATATACGAACTCCAGCATCCCGGAAGTGCCCGGCGCAGGAGCGATTATAGGGGAGGGTCCGCTCACATAACTGTCGTAAGTCCAGCCGCTTGGGAGAGTCTCGTACAGGGCCAGGGCGGTGACTTGGGCGGTGCCTTCCCTGTTGAAAGTCACCGCAACGTCCAGAGTTTGGTCCGGGAGGTAATAACCCTGGGGAACAGATCTCTCTATTGTGAGAATCGTCTCTTGCGCACTGGCAGGGCTGGTGCTAAGGGAAATGAGACCAAGGACCAAAGTGCCAGATAGAATTGCTCTGGCCCATTGAGAAAGCCTTCCCCTGTACCGCATTTCTAGCTCCTTTCGACGAGTTCACTGCCCACGAACTTATACTTGACACACAGTGTACACCCGTCACGATCAGTCCCGGAAGATCTCAGTTCGGTAACCCTCGGTACACTTTCTCCTCAGGTCATATTCCTTGCCGCCCACATTGTTGATGCCGGTTCACACCAAAACTTCTATTCTATAGTGATTCCTCCGGCGCTGCTGCTCTTCCCCTGGTTCTTCCACACTTGGACGATAACCGCCTGAATGTCGGCGGCGTCCACATGTCCAGATGTATTGATGTCGCAATCATGGGCCCCAGGAATACCGAGTGCGGCGTTGATGACGAGCTGCAGGTCGATTGCGTCGACTTTGCCGTCGTTGTTCACGTCACCCTTGATGCCCGTTGGGGGCTTCTCGTCGCCAGGCCGTTCGGAGGGCGTTTGGCCGTGTCCGTCCGCGGAACCATCCGGTTCGTTAACGACTTGTGCCTGCTGCTCGGGACCCGTGGTGCGGTACAGCGCCTTGCCTGTAAGGCCGGTCACGCCGGTCTTGCCCGAGTCTGACCGTATGCGGTATGTCACGTGGGCGGGCAACGGTGGCGTCCAGATCCAGGCGAAATTCAGTTCGCCCGAGTCGCCCGGGACGGGCGCGATGGCAGGCGGTTCGGAGGCGTCAACGATGCTCTCGAAGGTCCAGGCCGCCGGGAGCGTTTCCACCAGTCCTAGGGCAGAGACCACTTCTGTTCCGACGCCCGTGAACGTTACCGTGACTTCGGAGGCGTCTCCGCTAGCGACGATGTGGCGTGTTGCGTGCAGCGCTAGCACCGTCGCATCACTCACAACGTTCATCTTCGCGGTCCCTGCCTTGGCGGCGAGTCCGGGTGCGTATCCGTCTTCCGTGCCCTCCGCGACATGGTAGCCGCCCATATTGTAGAACTGAATCATGCGGAGGATTTCCGACACGCTGATCATCCAGTTCCGTGGATTGTAGTCGTTGTCATGCGGCAGGCAGGAGGGATCGGGCGCGCCGGGAACGCCGGGTTCATAGCCATCTTCCGTTCCGACGGCACAGTGATAACCCCCCAGGTTATAGAACTGGATGACCCGCAGGATCTCCGACACGCTGATGAGATTGTTCGCGGGATTGTAGTCCAGCGAATGGTACATGCGTTCTGATATCGAACCCAAGCCACCAATAGCTGCTGTCTGCTCAGGGCCTCCGGCCCGTTGGTATAGTACGTCGCCCGAGAAGGCCTTGTCGCCTGTCTGGCCTGTTGGCACGTTCACCCGATAGGTAAATGTGTACGGGAACTCGGGGATGCACGACCAGACGAACTCGAGCGTGCCGGTTGCGCCGGGACTCGGGATTGTCGCGGGACCACACCCCGACGGGCTGAAGCTCACGAGCGAGTCAAACGTCCAGCCCGCGGGGAGCTCTTCGGTCACGCTTAGCGCGGTCAGATCGTCCGCTCCAAGATTGTCAATAGTCACCGTGATGTTCTCGACCCCCGGCGACGAGTACTTGTAGTACCAGAACGAGCGGGACGCCGCAATATCCACTTCACACGCCGTCACACTGATTGTGACCGTCGCGACGTTGCTGTCGAACCCGCCATCGTTTGCCACGTACGTGAAGCTGTCCGTTTCCGCGTACCCTGCATCCGGCGCGTACTTGAAAGAGCCGTCGGCATTCAGTGTAAGGGCGCCGTGGCTCACGGTACTGACAAGTATCGCCGTGAGCGGGTCACCCTGGGGATCCATATCATTGCCCAGCACGCCCGGCGCAGGCACCGACAACGGCGCGTCCGCGCAGACCGAATAGCTATCATCCTGGGCCATCGGCGCGCCGGGCCCTTTGGATACAACCAAGTCAACCGCTGTACCCGCGGCCACTGGCGTGCCGCAAGCGGGATCCTGTGAAATAACCAGCCCCGCGGGGACTGTCGAGCTGTACTCCTCCGTCACCGTTCCAACGGCAAGACCCGCTCCTTTCAGGGTCGTTTGGGCGGTTGGAAGGGTCATATCCGTCACACATGGCACGGGTATGGTGCTTCCCGTGGAAATGACCAAATCCACGGCAGCGCCCGGCTTCGCGCCCTCGAGGCAGTCGCCGGCCGGGGGATCTTGGTTGATTACGCAACCCTCGGAAACCGTGTGGCTCGCAGCGTGCGAGATGCTGCCTATCGTGAGCCCGGCCGCCAGAACGGCTGCCGTAGCGTCCGATTCGGTCATTCCGACCAGGGACGGCACACTCACTCTGACGTCGACCAGAGTCTGAGCTTCCGCCGTCGTGGGGGGAGCTTCTTCGAGGTGGCCGACGTTGTCTTGAGCGCACGCCGCGAAGGCATACGTGTGACCGTCCTGTCCCGTGAACGTCTCCGCGGTCTGTGTCGTGTCGTTGATCCACAACATCCACTCCCCGCCATCGTCCTGCACGAAGAGGTCATACGACGCGATGCCCGACCCGTTGGGCGAGTCTTCGCCCGTCCACGAGACCGTGAATGCAGCCGTGCACGTCGTCTCCGGCAGCGGCAGCACCGTGGCAGTCGGCACGATAGCGTCTATGGTAACGAGCGCCTCTTTGTTCGGGTCGGTGCCCTGGGAAGGATCGTGCGGATCAACCTGGTTGGTGGCAATGGTCTCGCCGAAGTCGAACTGGATCGTGGCGATGTTGCGGATCTCTGTGCCGTCGGGCACATCAGGAAGGGGCCGCACCACGAACGAGATCTGCCCCTTACCGTGCCCCGTTCCGTCTTCCGGAGGCAGCAGGCCGTAGTCCACTGTCGGCGGCAGGCCCGTCTCCGGGTCGATAGTGTAGAGCACCGCGTACACCTCGCCGGACGCCGGGTCCAGTCCGGCCACTATCTCCGCCTCGAGTTGTTTCCCGTCCTGGGTGAACGGCACGGTCGTCTCGAAGTACTGCGATCCTCTCGGCACCGTCACCAGCTGGTCCCCGAAACCCACCTCCGTCAGTTCAAACGTGGACCAGTCCAGATCTGCGCTGAGCGGATCGGAAATCACTACTAGTTGCGCGGGCGCTGTGGCGGTCGGGTCGTTTTCAAAGTCGATCCGGTACGGGAGCAACGAATCCACGGTCACATAGTTGCTATCCCCAAAACCCCCCGGACCAGGTTTTCCGTTGGGGTCCCAACCGCCCCCGGCACCGCTAGAGCCAGTATCGGCAGCTTCGTCGGGCACTTCGGGCTCATCAGGAGGTTCTTCTTCATAAGGACAATACTCGGGATTTCCTCCGGGAGCCACAGGAATTCCATCTTCTTCGTTCATCGTATCTTCAGCCCAATCCCTAATTTTGGCGTACCAGTCACCCTCCCCGCTCAACCACGTAAAGGCAACCAAGCCGGCAACTTGGCCAACCTCAACGCCTATTGTGAGTCCTGCGGCTGCTCCTACGATTCCCCCCAGCGGTGTTCCTATCACTGTTCCTACTCCCAACCCTACTAGCCCGCCTACAATCCCTCCAGCTGTCATCCCGATAAAATCAAAAGCTAACGCAAGATCTACACAAGCGAGGGTTGCAACCGCTTGGGCAATCCTGCTATGCCACTTTGCTTTATCGTACAGGTCTCTTGGCAAGTAGATGTCGCAAAGGCCGCTTGGGTCAGCAAATGATAAGGGGCTATTCGCAGCATAGGTGTAGAGATTAATCCCTCCAGCTATGTAAATGGGATCTTCAGACACAAAGCGTCCAATTCTCGGATCATAGAACCTCGCCCGCATGAGATTGAGTCCCGTACCCTCGCGGGTAACGCCGAGTTCCCCAATATACTCAAACGGGTTCGAGGCGGACGCATCTCGATAGAGCGAATTGCCGAAGGGGTCATACATATAGTCATTGGTGGCTAGCCCCGCTTGAGACAGGAGCTGGCACGTGTTCCCCATTCCGTCGAAAGTGTAGTAACCCAGACTCGCGTCCGGGCCGATTGTGCGGACCAATCCCGCTCCATGGTCGTAGCCGGCGATGAGATTGCCGGTGTCATCGTATTCCCCAACGACATTGCCCAGGCCGATGGGGTCGATGACGAAATGAGCCATCTCACCGTTCTCGCTCGCGGCGACCCGGCCTCCGAAGGCGTTGTAGACGTATTCCCAAACGTTGCTGCCTTTGGTAGCAGAAAGCATGCGATTCTCGTCGTCGTAAGTATAGAAAGTCGTGCCCGTGACCGCCTCTTCCACCGTCCTGTTGCCGTCCCAGTCGTAGTCGTAGGACGTGTCGCGGACCTGGGTATACTGGTTCATGTTGTTGGTGGTGTAGTTCTCGCGTAGGCCATTGGAGATCGTGTAGATGCGGTTGCCGACGCCATCGTACGCGTAGGTAAGGTTCTGGCTGGGGATTTCGGGATCCGTGGAGACCAGCACAGCGTGCGTGAGCTGCCCGAGGTCGTCGTACTCATAGCTCCACGTGCCATAATGCGTGGCCATGCCGACACGGAGGCCCCGGGTGTCATAGGTGTAGTTGAAGAACGAGAGAACCGTGCTGTCGGAGTTGTGATTGACGAGGGAGAGCAACTGCCCCGACGCATCATATTCGTGTGTGGTGTATGAACCGTTGCCGAGGGTCTTCTGGGACAAGCGCCCCATCGCGTCATACGCGTACTCAACAACCGGAGCGCCTGTCTCGTCGGTCATCGTGTCGAGGCGTCCCAGATGGTCGTAGGCGTAGTCGAGACGGTGCCCAAGCTGGTCCAAGCTGGAAGCGCGCCTCCCCGCGGCGTCATAGGTGAACTCCAGCCACCGGCCACCGGGGTAGTCGATGCGGGTGAGGTAATCGTCGGAGTCGTAGGTGTAGTCGGCCGTACCGTGAGCGTCGACCGTGTAGTCCAGATTGCCGCGAGCATCGTAGTGATACTCCATGTCCGTACCGCCGCTGAGGTAGTTTTTCCGCGTCAGCCGGCCGTTCTGGTCGTAATCGTAGTCGACCTGTGCGCCGCGCCGGTTGCTCCAGACATCGGGAAGTCCGGCGTCATCCGTCACCCACGTTTGGGTCGTACCGTTGGCATAAGCGATGGCTTCGAGGTTGCCCTGGGGGTCGTACCCATACTCGGTGCGGTTGCCGTTCGCGTCGGTCAGCCAGCTCAGGCGGTTCAAATCGGCCGTATACCGGAACCGGGTCGTATAGCCCAGGGGATCCGTCGCCGCGGTTAGGTTGCCGCGGTCGTCGTAGGCGTAGGTGAACGTCCGGCCTTCTGCGTCATAAACGGCGGTCTGACGGCCCAATTCGTCGTAGACAAAATGTGCGGCCTTGCCCAGGGCATCCTGCATAGAAGCCGGGCGCCCGGAGTTGTCGAAGTAGTACTGCGTCCACCCCGCCAAAGCGTCCGTCGCGGTGACCCCACCGGTGGAATCGTAAGCGAACAAGACTCCTTCCGCGCCGCCGTTGCGGTATGAGGATGCCAACCGCCCGGAGGTGTCGTAGGTGTAATGTCGCTGTGTACCTCCCGGGAAGACGATCTCTGTGAGCGCGTGTTCAGATGCCGCGCCGGGATTCGTATCGTACGCGTACGTTGTGATCAGTCCGTCATATGCTTCCGCCGACGCCAGGTGTTCGCCCGATGCGTCGTAGGTGAAGATCGTCTGGCGTCCGACCGAATCGGTCACGCTCTGTATCGTTCCCGAGCCGTTGTACGCGAGCTCGAGGAACTGGCTGCCGGGCTGACCGTCGTGCGCGTACGTAAGCCGGGTCAGGAAGTCGCCGCCATACTCAAGCGCGATGCCATTTCCGTTGGGATCTCCCACGGAAACCAGTTTTCCGTCTGCCTGAAAACCGTGAACGAATCCCTCCAATTCGCGTAGAAGGTAGCCGCCTCCCGAAGCGGCCGTCAGCTTGCCGTTGTCGCCGGGCGCAGCGAGATAGCCGCCTCCGGGACGGCTGTCGGGCTGGAAGATACGGGGCGTGCCGCTCATATCGGTGATAACCACCGTGCCGTCGTCTTTTGTCTCAAGGGAGACTTCCCAGTTGTGTTTCCATCCGCGACCGAGCGGTCCGAGTTCAAAGTGGCGCGAGATCGGCTGTGCGTAGGAACGCCGGAAGACGATGGGCATGCCCGGCGCCTGCTCAACGGCGTCCGTGGCAGCGGCGAACTGGGATAGCGGGTTCAACCCGTCGGCCTGTCGGAACTCGAATGCCGCCAGCTTCTGCACATCGTCGACGCGTTGATCAAGGCGGTAGAGATAGGCAGCGTTCTCGGCAAGCATTCGGGCGTAATCGCCCCACGTGGCGCCCACCTGGTTCGTGTAGTTGGTCCAGAGGACATCCCAGGCGTCCTCGCGGACATAATAGGGGCGCAGGTCCGCCTTGAGCGAATCCCAATCCACTGGCGAATCGTTCTCGGCGGACAGCACGCCCACGTTCCACTCGATGGGCGGATAGTCGAAGTCCCAAGGTTTCAGCCAGCCCGCGTAGTAGATGGCCACGCAGCCGCCTTCGCCTGCTTCGAGCACGCCGGTGTTTGCTCCCGAGGCGAGGAACTGCACGGAATGGGAGAATCCTTCGGGCATCACGGCGGTCCAGAACCCCTTGATCACGCGGGTCGGATCAAGTGTCAGCAGAGCGCGCTCGTTGCCATTCTGCGCCGCCGTCACCACCAGCAGCGGCGCGCGCATTGCCACCTCACCTGCGTTGAAGTACTCAACGTACACGGTCGCGAGCTGGTGGTACCCGAAGCGCGACGGCAGGACCAGGTTGGTCTCTATCTCCGGCGGGGGGACATCCATGATCTCGACGGCGGCGGGCAGCAGGTATGAAACGTCGTCGGGCCGCCTCACGCGGATGGCGTACAGGCCCGGGGGCACGGCGCCCGGCTCTAATGTCACCGTTACCCGGCTGAATGAGTTGACATTCACAGTGGCAACTGGATATGCGGTTTCGTCGGACCCAACAAGCTCAACCTGAATCGGCCCTGTAAACCCTACCCCTTCCAGCACGAGGTCGATCGGCGAAGCAGCGCTCAGGCGTTGGGGTGAAGCGGATAGCACCCTCAAATCGACGAACTCGGCCAGAATCGTGAACTCGGCAGGTACGGGTTCCGATTCGGCATAGACAAGGACATACCATGTGCCAGGAGAAGCCGTGGGAATCACCAGCCGCTGGTTCGCGCCGGAGAGGCCTTGGCGGCCGTAGTCATACTCACCGCGACTGGGTACGCTCTCATGGCTTGCGTAGAGCCCGAAAGAGCCGGCTGGCGCGGTCAATGTGAAAACCAGGCTCTTTCCTCCCGGAGCATCGATGCGGTAGTAGCGCGCTCTCTGGCCAGACGGGAACGAACCGGTTCGCGAGACGCCGTCCTGCAAGGCGGGAACGAAAACCTGCGTGGCCTGGGCGTATTCATTGTTAAGCCGATGCTTTTCCAAAACCTTCCATTCATCGTCGAGGCTCAAGATCAGGTAGTAAACCCCATCTTCCATGGGTGGAATGGTATAGTTTAAGGTTGCGGTGTAACTTTCTCCGGCGCCAAGCGCGCTGGCCTGGGACGCGGTGGCAAGGAGCGTGTCCGCAACATCGAGTTGCGGATCCGTGGAGAGATAAAGCGCGTCGGTTCGGTTCACGAGTCCTACGGCCGCATTGCCCGCGTTCGCGGCGGTGTAGGTGACCTCCCCCGGCTCGCCGATTCCACCTCCGCCGGTTGCCTGCACGGCGACGACCGTCAGATCGGGCGCGACTCCAGAGTTCGGGACGACCGTGAGCGTGCGCTGAGACATCAGCAATGGCTCGCCCAAAGCATCGAGCTTACTCAGCTTCACGACGTACTCGCCAAGCTCCGGGAAGGAGACCAGACCGGGGTTTTGCAGGGTAGAGGTACGGCCATCGCCGAACTCCCAAGAATACGATTGCAGGCCGCTCTTGCCTGCGAAGCGCAGCGTATCGCCGGCAAGAATACGCCCCGACCGCGGCGGGGAGAGGATATAGTCCACGTAATACTCGGAGGCGCCCATGTCAATACCGGCGCCAACGGGCCGCGGATGCCCGAGGAGATCGTCTGAAGGAGCGCCGGTAAGCGTGCCGGCGTCGATGCAGGGCGATTCCGGTTGCAGTTGCACGTTGCCCGATGCCGCGTCCACGAACAGTGGGTCTTTGTCGATGTTTCCAGTCCCCGCGTAACCGCCTTGCACGCAGGAGTACGTCACGGTGGCGGTCTCGCTTATCGGATCGGCGCCATTATCCCAAAGAATGCTGTTGACCACTTGTACGGTCGCGGGGTAGCTGAATATTGCGTCACTGCGGTTGCCTGCAAACGTGCAATTCACCACTTGCGAGACAGACACAAGGTACAGCGCTCCACCCAAGGAGGTTCCTTCATTCCCGACAAACACGCAGTTTGTCACGGCACCAATGTTGTAGATGGCACCGCCGTACGCGGACTGATTATCTGCGAACGTGCAGCGGCTTACCCGAGGCACACTATTGTTGTTCTCATCCGAGATTCCCCCACCCCCCTTTGTCGCCTGGTTCCCCACAAAGGTGCAGTCGCTCACCTCTGGGGATGAGGAAGACTCATTGTACATACCCCCGCCGACGGCATAGATGCTGCCACTGGCAACATTGCCTCGGAAGACGCAATGTGTTACCCGCGGCGAGGCCGAACTGTTGTACATCCCCCCGCCATTCTCCGCACTCCCGTCTTGCATCTCAAAACCGTCTAACACCGCAAAATCCGAGCCCGTCACGCATCGCCGCATCCCTTGCCCATCGATGATGATCGGATGGGTAACCCAGTCCCGTTCGCCCCGCAACGTCTCGGTCCCCGCAAATCCTCCATACAGGTGCACGCCACGGCGCAGCGTCACCACCTGGTCTACCGCGCTTGTATATTGGCCTTGCGCCACCCAGAGCTCTGCCGGGTCGGACGATGATGCCCCCGCCGCCACCGCGGCGTCGATGCACTCCTGAATCGTCTGGAACGCATTCTCCCAACTCGAACCGTCCGGAGACTCCGCCGTCGAGGCGGCGTCAACCATCCAAACGCTCCGCGCCTGAGGGTCTGTGTTTCCTTCATATTCCCTGAGATTTGTCAGCCCGTCTCCGTCCGGGTCACCGTTGGCCCCGTTTGCCGGATCCACCGTACCGTCATCGTTCCAATCCAAGTCGTAGTGAGTCTCCCAGCTATCCGGCAGACCATCACCATCCGTATCCACATACTCGTAGGCCCCCATGTCCACTTCCGCCCCTTGTGGACGGGCCAAACCGAAGAAATCTTCGGCTGGCGCCCCGGCACTGGTACCTGTGTCCTGACATGGCGAACTTGGCTTCAGCTGCACGTTCCCCGCCACGGCGTCTACGAACAACGGGTTCTGATCGATGTTGCCGGTCCCCGCGTAACCGCCTTCCACGCACGAGTACGTCACAGTGGCGGTGTCGCGTATCGGATCGTCACCATTACCCCAAAGAATGCTGTTGACCACTTGCACGGTCGCGGGGTAGCTGAATATTGCGTCACTGCGGTTGCCTGCAAACGTGCAATTCACCACTTGCGAGACGGACACAAGGTACAGCGCTCCACCCAGGGAGGTTGCTGTATTCCCGACAAACACGCAGTTTGTCACGGCACCAATGTTGCAGATGGCGCCGCCGTACGCGGACTGATTATCTGCGAAAGTGCAGCGGCTTACCCGAGGCACACTATTGCTGTTCTCATCCGAGATTGCCCCACCCCTCCTTGTCGACCGGTTCCCCATAAAGGTGCAGTCGCTCACCTCTGGGGACGAGGAAGACTCATAGTACATACCCCCGCCGTCGGCATAGATGCTGCCACTGGCAACATTGCCTCGGAAGACACAATGTGTTACCCGCGGCGAGGCCGAACTGTTGTACATGCCGCCACCACTGCCGCCCGACGCCGAGTTCTTCGCAAACGTGCAATCCATCATCTCCGGAGACGACGAAGCGTTGAACATCCCCCCGCCTGCTGTCGTCGCAGTGTTCCCTTCGAACGTACAATTGGCCAATTGCGCCGTACAAGAGACGTTGTTGTACATCCCGGCACCGTCGGCGGCTGTATTGTTTACGAATTCACATGCGGTCACTATCGGCGAGCATGACGAGTAGTTGTGCATGCCACCACCCTTGTCAACAGCGGTGTTATTGAGGAATCTGCAACTCGTGACGACCGGCGAGGAAGATTCAGAATTGGCCATGCCGCCGCCATCGGATTCTGCGCCTGTTACCTGATTGCCCGTGAACACGCAATCGATTACTTGAGGTGAAGAAGAATAGTTGCGCATACCCCCACCCGCAAGCGTCGCCGTGTTCCCCTCAAACGTACAGTTCGACACCGTAGGAGAAGAAGAGTCGTTGTTGTACATCCCGCCGCCGGAGCTGCTTGCCGTGTTGCTCAGGAATTTGCAGTTGGCGACCTGCGGCGAAGAACCGCTGTTGTACATACCTGCACCAGAGGTAGCCTTGCCGTTCCGCATCGTAAACCCGTCCAGCGTCGCGTCGCCTGATGCAATGTCTTGCCCATAGACGCATCGCCGGGCACCTCCTCCGTCGATGATCGTTTCGTGGGCAGCCCAGTCTCGCTGCTCGCGCAATGTCTCGGTACCTGCAAAGCCACCGTATATGTGCACCCCGGACTTCAGCGTCACCACCGGGTCCGTGGCGCTCTTGTAGCCATCCGCCGCCTCCCCGACCCATACTTCCCCGCCACCAGCGGCGTCGGCGGCTTCAATGCCCTCCTGAATTGTCTTGAAGGCATTCGGCCAACTCGAGCCGTCGCCAGACACCGCCACGTCTCCGTCGACTCGATAGACTTCGGCGGGCGCCGTGGCACATACGGCAAGGAGAATGCATACAGAAATGGCGATAGAACGGTAGGTCATGGCTCTTACTCCGTGCCCCGGCAACCGGGCGGTACACTCCCCGACGGCTACCCAATGCCCCCCTCGAATTCCTTCCGCGACCGCAACCTGGAATGCTCTTTTCCATACTAGACGGCTAGCATGAAGACGTCAATAGGAATCCTCATAAACTGGCTCGCTGCAGGCAGGTTGGTTTCGCCGTGTCCAATCCTCTTCAAGCATTCGGACGCGTCCGCGACAACACCGCCCAAATAGCTGACGATATAACACTTACAGTGACAGCTCATGACCCTCGGGCCGCTTTCCCTCGCAAGGGTGTATGCGTGGTCGAGCTCGGTTCAGGGTCGGGAGGATGGCGTTCCTGGGGGCGGGGACGTGTTGCTGGAGATCCAGTCTTGGCTGGATAGCATCGCGCAGGAGCGCGTCGCGGGTGCAAGCGGGGGACGAAAGGTGAACGTGGTCCATGACCGGGGAGCACGCATCGCTAAGGCGCGAGCTAACCCAGCCCGCGCGATGGCGTCCCAAGCTCTTGCCGCCTTTGTCAGGACACCGGCGTCGGAAGGGCCTAACGCTTGGAGAACCACGTTGCTGCTCTGAAATACCTGAAGCACATTGCCGACATGAGATAATCTCCGATGACGGGTAGAATTCTCAGGATGCGACCTGTTTGACCTTTGGACCGCCATCATTCTCAAAACAGTCTCACCCAAACACAAAAAATCTGAAAAATTTCGCGCGAGCGATAGTAGAAACGTCCCTCGGGACAACTTTCCCCCCCTGCCCCCGGTCCTTGTTCCAAATCGCGGCCGTGGATCATTCTCGATCCCACGCCTCGCACGGCGGCGGACTTGTCCACATGGGATGGGGGCGCGCTTCTCATTACGACCTCGACGGCCCGCGCTTTGGCCGTGCGCCAAGCCATAGGGCTCGGCAGTCGCTCATGTCCAAAACACCTGGTCTGTGCCCGCCATCAGCACGTAGGCCATAGGCGCGCGGGGGGAGGGGGAGGGGACAACGATGGAGCCTGCAGTCCTCATCTCGGCTCCGCACCTCGACCTCGGCGACTGGCGCCCCGACGTTTGGCACGGGCGCCGTCATAGCCACTGGCGGGCAGCCAGGGGTGCCGGGCGTACGTCTGCCATCGGAATGGACAAGCAGTTTGCCTGAAGCCAGGGCCCTGGGCGCTTACCGGCCACAGGCAGCTCGGTCATCAAGAGCAGGGGAGAGAAGGGGAGGGATGCCACGAACGGGCAGGCTTCGAGCTCCAGCATCCAGGATTTAGCCCGGCGCCTCCAAGGGCGCCGGGGACGCGACCCAGGTTCACACGTCATTGTCCTTGGGCGCCTGACCCAGCATCTGGAGCAGTTGCTGTCGGTCATTCGTCGACAGATTCCGTATCGCCTCAGCAATGGCCTCCAGGCGGTCTACTTGCATGCCATCCTGGAATCTGGTGCAAGCATTGGTGCAAGCGTCAGAATCCGGCTCCGTAAGTTCCTTATTCTCAGCACTTACGATTGACTGCCCTCTGCCTCCGGAGCAATAGGTCGTGCGTTCGAATCGCACCGGGCGCGCCATTTCTTTGCGTCGCCGGGCATCTGTGACGACGTGCTCAACCCATAACCAGAGGCAACAACAGCAGGAGCAAGGCAGCCATCGACCATCGCCTGTGTCCCGTACGCTTTCGGGCTCGCACCATGGGCCAGGAGAGCAATACCGGCAGCGCAACCATAGCGCCCAATCGAATCTTCGATTCCTCGGGAAAGACAGTGATGGTGGTTCCCAGATAGTCGACATCTCGCGGCACGAATGCATTGTCCTCGGCCATATCCTCGGGCGAGAGGAGCGTGCGGAAGCGCGCGTCAGCATCTGCTTCCTGCACATGCAAGAGCGCCCGTTGCCCGGTCTCGACGGTTGGCTGATCCACAATTTCAAGAGGAAAGAACCCGCCGTCGGCAAAACAGGGATAACAAACCACCAGGGTCAAAAGAACGAGAGGAGCCCCAACACAAACCGTTCTCGCCGTCATCGTGTACCTTACCGCCCACCTCTCTCCACGCATTGCCATTCTCTTCCGGCATGATACAACGAATCACGAACGCAAAAAGGCGATCGGATATGATAACGTTTGAGCGATTGCCACAGTGCCTTATATTGTAGGCTCAGCGGCCGTGAAAAAAACCGTGCCCCGGCGCCAGGTCTAGAAAAGCACTCGCAGCTACTCCGCGGGGGATGTCCCCCCGTTGAGGCGTTTCAGGCGAATATCTTTGAACTGCACGGTCATGGGGGCGCCGCTGTGCAGTTGGAGGGCAAGGATGCCCGAGAAGTCCTGCTGATTGGGGTCGTTGTCCTCGACTTCGGCAACGGTCCGGCCGTTGACTTTCAGCGTGATGACCGGTCCGCGGCAGAGCAGGTGGTATTCATGCCAGTCCTCGAGCTTGAATCGCGCGGGAGCGTCGGCGTCCTCGAGCCTGGTCGTCGTTGGCGCGCCGTCCGTAGCGAACACGGTCTTCTCGCCGCGCCAGGCAAGGGTATGACGGCCGAACTCGTCGTACAACCGCACCAGCCAGGGCGTTTGGGTGTTGTTGTCGACCTGGTACCCGCGGCAGTCGTCCGTAATGTCGCCGTTGAACATCTCGCTGCGGAACTGAAAACCTCCATTGACGCTCTCATCGCTGATGATGCGGTGGCGGAGCTTCAGTTCGAAGTCTTCGAGCTTTCCTCCCTGCCAGACGAGGTAATGGTTGCGGCTGGTGGGATGTTCCGCGGTGATCTTGGCTGTAATGGCACCATCCTCTACGGACCAGAAGCTCGCGTCCGCGGCTTTCCATCCGGTCAAGGTTTTCCCGTCAAAGAGGGATTCGAATCCCGGTTCATCCGTAAGCGGCGGCAGGGGATCGGGTTCGACGGCAGGCGCAGCGGCCTGTGTTTCTTGGGGTACCGCACTCAGGCCAAGGAACAGCAGCAGACATGATACAGCGACGATTCCAAGCGCTTTCTTCTCCATACCAGCCCCCTTAAGCACCGTGAACGACAAGGCATAGGCGCACGCCATTATAGCAAACGAGGGTCTGCCATCCGCGCAAATGCCTATTTGGCAGCCAGGGTTTCGGGAAACCGGGCCACGCAGAAATAGCCGAAGACCACAAAAGCCAGAAGCAGCCCGAAGGCGAAGATCGGGTGGGGTTTCAGGATGCGCCGCGCGTCTTCCGAGAAGAATTGGGGCATCACGAGGTAAAGGACCAGGCCCACGGCCAATGCTTGCAGGGGGGTGAGGAGAAGCCCGTCCAGCACTGCTCCCAGCTTGACGAGGAACACCGGTTTCAACCCCAACGTATAGACAATAACCATGTTGGACAGGGCATAGCAGACCAGGATGAAGCGGAACTGGTGTTTCCACGGATATCGGCCCACACGGGGAACCAGCAGCCGGAAACAGTCCGCCAGCAATCGAGGCCAGCCCGCAAACTGGCCCAGCATCGTGCTGATCATGGCCGCCAGCCCGGACAGGATGAACAGGTGCGCGCCGATAGCGCCCCATTTCTCACTGAAAATGCGCGATAGCTCGAGCGCCACGTTCGAACCGTCGGGGGCGATCTGGACGGGTCCCAGGACGCCCGCTCCCGCGATCATGAACGCCGAGGTCACCGTGACCCCGATCAGGAAGGCCATTGTGGCGTCCAGATAGACCGCCCGGCACCATCCCCGGAGATTCCTGGCGGTTTCGGCATCGATTTGTTTGAGTTCGCTGGGGTCGAGGGGGCGTCCGTATTCCTTTCCCTTCGTCATGCCGTAGCCCGCGCCAAACACCCAGTAGGTGTACCAGACCTGGCTGGCAAATCCCCCGGCCGCCCATCCCAGCAGCGGCAGGATCTCGCCCCAGGGGGCCGGGCCTATCGCGTATTTTTCTACTGCCCACGCGGGGAGGTTAGGCGCCTCCAGTCCAATCAGACCGAAGAATACCTCGCTCCACCCCGGCCAAGTCGTGCAGGCAACATCGAACACCCCAATGATAATCAGCGCAACAAGGACCGACATGACTTTCTTGAGCGGGTCAAACTTGCCGCTCCAGACCAGCGCAATCACTGCCAACGTAATCGCCCAACCAAGAATGAACTCGGGGAGCGGAATGAAATATGCCGCGAATAGGGCAGCCACGCTCGCCAAAGCCCCTGTAGCAATCGCTCCGGAACAAATCTGACCCATCAAGACCGGCCAAATCACCCAGTTGCGGGGGCCTGGCGTCCTTCCCATCATATCGACCATGCACTCGCCCGTACACACCGTGTAGCGGGCGCCCGCTATTCCAATCCACAGCTTGGCAAAGATGGCTATTGCCGGGACCCACAACGCGGCGACCCCCAGAATCGCCCCCGTACGTGTAGACAAGACCACTTCGCCCGAGCCGATATACTCGCCGCACCACACCAGGCCCGGCCCCAGCACCATCAGCAGCGCCAGCCCGCGGGGAGGTGCGCCAATGCCATTTCTCCGGCCCTCTGCCTTCGTCTCGGATTCCATACGCCAGTTGTCCCCAGTTAAGGTGCCCCCTTACGACGCACATACTACCGGCACAGACAGGAGGGGTCAATAAATGCTGCCCCTCGCAAAAAACACGGTTTCGATGTAGTATGGGTGCGGGTTGTAGAGAAACTTGGCGTATGAATCTGGGGTATGCCTCCCGCGAACGGACGAAAGGAGGCGGAAGATGAGTGCCAATCCCCATCGCTTCCATGCCGGATGGTCCGGCTGTTGGCTTCTTGCCTTGGCAGTGGCCTTCGCGGCCGGATGCCAGAAAGCCCAGTCGCCGGTGGCGGGCGGACGCGAAGTGGAACCGGAGACCGCCCCTCCAAGCCAGCCGGAGCCGGCAGCATCCCCTGCCGGAACCGCCACTGCCGTGCAAAAAACCGCCACTGCCGGCGAACCCGCACAGGAAGGAGGAAAGTCAATGAAACTCACCATCACCAGTTCCGCTTTCGCGGACCAGGGAACCATGCCGCGGCGGTATACGGGCGACGGCGACGATGTGTCGCCTCCGCTGGCATGGTCCGGCATCCCTGAGGGGACACAGTCCTTGGCCTTGATCTGCGACGATCCGGACGCGCCGGTCGGCACCTGGGTGCATTGGGTGATCTGGAACATCCCAGCCGGTGAGACGGGACTTGCGGAGGGCATCCCGCCTGAGGAACGGGAGTTGTCTAATAGTGCTGTGCAGGGCACAAACGACTTCCGGAAGACCGGCTATGGCGGCCCCGCACCGCCTCGCGGGCCCGTCCACCGATATTTCTTCAAGCTATACGCGTTGGATACGACCCTCGACCTGGCGCCCGGCTCAAAGAAAGCAGCGCTGGAAAAGGCCATGCAGGGTCATATCCGGGCCCAAGCTCAACTTGTTGGCCGCTATAGCCGTTAGGAGCAGCTGTTGTAACACCATCGCCGAGAGTACGCCGAGGTACCGGAGGCCACTCAGTTGGAGGGTCGGCGTGACTGCGCAAACCCTTTTCCGAAAATGCACCCGATGTGCTAAAGTATGCGGCCAGACAGAGTTGCACGGATATGGGCGGACAACATGCCAGCGGAAACCGCGAAGAGCGAATACAAGCCGGGTGAATACATCGCCAAGCGCTATGAAGTAAAGAAAGTGCTAGGAAAAGGCGGGATGGGCATGGTCTATCTGGTGCTGGACCATAAGTCCGGCGAAACCATCGCCTTGAAGACGATTCGCCCCGAATACACCACCAGCGGTGCTGCCTTACACCGGTTCGGCCGCGAAGTCCGCACCATTCGCAAACTCAACCACCCCGGCATTGTGCGCATCCGCGACGCCTTCCGTTGTGACAGGCTGGTCTTTTACACCATGGACTACGTCAAGGGTTGGAGCCTCCGGGACATCATCCGCGAGCGCTCGCGCCTGGGTTTAGGCTCGACCACGCGCATCCTGGCGCTTGTCGCTGACGCGCTCCAGCACGCCCATCAGTTCACGATTCATAGGGACCTGTCGCCGGAGAACGTGATGGTTCTCGCCGACGGCTCGATCCGCTTGCTGGATTTCGGCTTGGCGAAACTTACCGATACCGAACCCGCGTTCACGCGGATCGGTGTAACCCTCGGGAAACATCCTTATCTCTCCCCCGAACAACTCATCAGCGCAGCGGATGTGGACCACCGGACGGACATCTACGCCCTCGGCGTAATGTTCTACGAGATGCTCACAGGGCAACTCCCAGAGGACGACAAGACGATCACCGGCGTGGTTCCTACGCTGCCTGAAAGCTGTGACATCTTCTATGAAAAGGCTACAGCCAAATCGCCGGACGCGCGTTTCGCTACAGCGGGCGAATTCCGCAAAGCGCTCTTGGGCCTGTATCGGGCCGTACGGCCGGAATCTGCTCCCGCATCCCAAGTGCCCGTCGGCAGGCCGGTAACCGGTCCCCCGGCGGCGCCGGTTCGGGAGCCAAAGAGCTTCTGGGAGCGCCTGAAGGCGCTGTTTCGCTGGCGTGCCCCGGGCAAAGTGCGCGGAAACGACTAGCTGATCCCGGGTTCATTCACAGACAGTGCCGTCCACGGCAGGCAATGGCTCGGCCTTGTCGGAGTATACCGTCCCAGCCGGCGTCCCGCCATGGACTTCCAGGAACTCCAGCATACGCGCGAACGCCTCCTTGCGTTCTCTCCAATGGCTATAGTCGAATGCGTGGCCGCGGCCCTCGAAAAGCATCAGGTCCGTGGGAACGCCAAGTTCCGCCAACCGGGCATGTGCGTCCACGGACTGCTCAGAATGAACGATGGAATCCCTTTTCCCGTGGATGAAGAAGATGGGTTTGCTGAAGGGACGCGCATAGGTGACCGGGGAGGCGTAAACATAAGGGTCCTGCCCCTGCGCTGCCCAGTCCGCCTCCCTTACGAACTTCCAAACGTACGAGCGCCAGACCGGATTGAACCACCGCCGCTCGGGCGGGTCTCTGAACTTTGTCAAATCCACCGCTCCGTATAAGCTGATGGCCGCGCTGACAGCGCTCGAGACCCCGGTATTCTGCTCGCCCTCGAACCCGTCCTCCGGCACAGAGGTTGCCAGAAAAGCCGACAAATGCCCCCCCGCGGACGCTCCAAACGCGAAAATGCGGTCTGGGTCAACCCCGTATTCGCCGGCATGGAGCCGCACCCAGCGCACCGCTCCTTTGACGTCGTAGAGGCAGTTCGGAAATGCATACCGCGGCAGGATTCGGTAATCCACCGCGAAAACCACGTATCCGCGCCGGGCAAATTCGTGCAGGTACCACCATTGCTGCGTACGGGGCCCATGCAGCCAGGCGCCTCCATGTATGGCTACAATAGCGGGAAGGGGCTCCGCAGGGCGTGTTTTCACCTGATAGACGTTGAGGCGGAGCTGCCGCCCGAGCGGTCGGGCATAAGGAACGCCTCTCTCCACCCGCAGGTCGCGGGCGCACGAACAGAAGAAGCAAACGAAACAGACGGCGGCAACCAGGAGTTTCAAACGCATGGCCAAGAATCATAGGCGTGCCGGCTAGAGAAATGCAATTCCGCACCCGCCGGTGCACTCTGTGAAACTTTTGCCTGTATTGTGATATTTACCGTACAGGTTCGAGAATAGTTCAGGTTGATCGGTAGTGGTGACTCTGCTACGATCAGAGCGGTACCGTACCTGTTCAGCCACGGCCACATTAACGGAAAGAGGAAGAGAGAGAAATGTCACACAAATCGTCTATGAAACTCGCCATCTTGGGTTTGGTTATCATCGCTGTCGCGGCAGGCGGCTGCGGTGGCAAGAAGGGCGCGCAGATTACGCCCGACCTGACCACGGACAGCGGCGCAGGCCGTACCACGGGGCCCGAGACCACGACAGGAACGGGCTTGCCCGATATCAATCAGGAGAATGTTATTTTCGAAAAACTTGGCCAGGCTGGCACGGTGTATTTCGCTTACGATAGTTCAGAGCTCAACCCCACGGCTCTTACCACGCTAAAACAAAATGCCGAGCTCATCAAGCAGCTGCCCAACACGCTCATCCAGCTCGAAGGGCATTGCGATGAACGCGGAACACAGGAGTATAATCTGGCGCTGGGCGAACGGCGGGCCATGGCCGTCCGCGATTATTTGATCCGCCTGGGAATCTCGGGCGACCGTCTGGTGACGATTAGCTACGGAGAAGAAGATCCGGCGGATCCCGGCCACACCGAATCGGCTTGGGCAAAGAACCGTCGCGTCGAATTCAACCGCGCGAACTAAGTGAGGTCTCCCATGCGTGTTTCCACCATGATTGCGGCCCTTATGCTGGGCATCCTCGTGTTGACGGGGTGCGCTACGACATCCACGTCCAACGACCCCGTGGCGAACACCATCTATGACATGCACCGAAAGGTGGCACGCCTGGATAAAGACTTGGGAAGCACCGTCGAGCATTTGAACGAAACGGCTGCCGACCTCGGCGTGCGGGTAAACGAAAGCAACGAGCAGGCGCGCCAGATGCAATCGATGGTCGAAGAGAACCAGCAGAAGCTCGCCCAACTCGAGAGCAAGCTGGATTCCCTGACCGTCACCCTCTATAAAGCCCTGGGCATTACGACGCCGTCCGGCGCCACACCCAGCACGGGCTGGGGTGCGCCTTCCGCGCAATCGGACGTCGTTCCCGGCCAAATACAGGTCGAGCCCCCAAAGGCCGCCGCGACCGCACCCGCGGCAGCGGCCGCGCCCGGTCTTACCTCCGAGCCCGACCCGCTGGCCCATACGGCTGAGAGTGCTCCCGCGGCGCCCGTGGCGCCCGCCGCGCCTGCGGCCGCACCACTCGACCCTGTGCCCGCCTACAATCAAGCCATGGAAGCCTATCAGCGCGACCAGTTCGAGGAAGCGCTGAAACTCTTCTCGGATTTCTCGACGCGATTCCCGGACAGCGAGATCTCCGACAATGCCCAGTTTTGGAAAGGCGAGTGTCTCTACAATCTGGGCCGTTACGACGAGTGCATCGCCGAGTTCGAGAAGCTTCGCACCAATTTCCCGGACAGCGCCAAGGTGCCTTACGGCATGTTCAATCAGGCTGCGGCCCATTTGAAACTGGGGCAGCAGCCTCAGGCCATGGAGTTGCTCCAGAATCTAGTGGAGAACTACCCCATGACCCCGGCCGCCGCGCGTGCACGTTCGAAGCTCGAGGAGGTCAAAGGCAACTAGCTCGGCGACGAGGACCGGCTGTTATCATGAGTGTGCGTCAAAGCGCGGGACCCGTTCCCGCGCTTTTCTGATGTCCGAGCAGGAGAGAGACCCGAGTGATGAAGTACTACATGGGATTGGACGCAGGAGCAACCAAGACCTTCTGCCTTGTTGCGGACGCGCAAGGTTGTATCGCGGGTTTTGGACGCGGCGGCAACGGAAACTATGAAAATCAGGGGGTTGAACCGGCGGCGCGAGAGAACCGTAAGGCCGTGGAAGGCGCCCTGGCGGATGCCGGCTTCGCCCTCGAAGACATCGCCTGCATCGGGATGGGCATTGCCGGAGCCGACCTTCGCGAAGATTTCGACATGCTCGAGCGCGAAATCTACACCCCCTTGTTTGGAAAGACCCGCCGCGTGTTTCGCAACGACTCGATGGCCGCCATGCGCGGAAGCGTGCGCACCTCTTACGGCATCGTCATCGCTTGTGGAACCGGCGTCATCGCGGCGGGCATCAACCGGAACGGCCACGAAGCCCGCGCGGGAGGACTCAACGAAGAGTTCGGCGACTTGTGGACCGGTACCATCATCGGCCGTCAGGGACTCTATGCCGTCTACCATGCCCGCGACGGTATCCGCCCGCGGACCCTCCTGACGGACCTCTTCGTGAAACAGTCCGGCTGCGGAGACGTCGAGGA
The DNA here is from genome assembly GCA_035416745.1 of Candidatus Hydrogenedentota bacterium. Taxonomy (NCBI): domain Bacteria; kingdom Pseudomonadati; phylum Candidatus Hydrogenedentota; species Candidatus Hydrogenedentota bacterium. Next base: position 22,793 of record DAOLNV010000037.1, read on the forward strand.
ATTCTTCTACAAGATGTACCGGCGCGAACTCTCCGTGGATGACCTTCAGCCGATGGCCAAGATCGTCTTCGACGCCGCCTTTGAAGGCGACGCCGTGGCCATCGACATCCTGAGGACTGCCGGGAAGTATCTCGGCGACATGGTAATCGCCGTAGCCCGCAAACTCGACATGACCCGGCAGCCCTTCGAACTGGTCACCGCGGGCAGCGTGTTCAAAGGGAGCAGCCCCGTGCTCAAAGATTGCATGATGGCTCGCGTACACGAGGTTTGCCCGGAGGCTGCCGCGGTAACGCCCATCTACGAACCGGTGGTGGGCGCCTTGCTGATGGCCCTCGAGACCGATATTGACATGAACGCCGCCTTGTACGAAAATCTTACGGAAAGCCTCCGTCAGGCCGAGAAACGCTATAATGTGGAGTTTACCGCCAAATAAGCCATGCGAATACGCCCAGCTTACGTCATCATTCTCATCGTTATTGCAGTAGGCGCGTTTGTCATCTATGCCGCCCTGAGTGGACGCGACGCCCCTGGCTCCGGAACCGTCGCGCGGCCATCCAAGCCGTCAGACATCGGTATGCTGCCGCCCGTAGATGTAAACCAGGAGTTTGTACCCATAATTGAAGTGGAGACCGACACCTTCGACATGGGTACCATACCCAACAGCGAACCGACCACCAAGACAATGACTGTAAAGAACGCCGGCCGCGAGAAACTCGTCGTTCGGGAAATCACCACCACGTGCGCATGCACGACGGGGAAGCTCGCCTCGATGGAAATCGGGGCGGGCGAGACGACTACCATGGAAATCACCGTCGATCCGGACCGCGTCTCCGGGTTCCTCTCGGAAAAGCGCCTGACCATCATGTGTAACGCCCCAAACGCCCCCATGAAGAACGTCGATGTGATTGCCCGCATCGACCCGGAGTTCGAAACGGAGCCCGACGTGCTGGATTTCGGCGAGGTCGAGAAGGGCCAGACGCCTCAGCGCCAGCTCGTTCTGCGTCAGGTCGGCAAGGAACCCATCGAGCTGCTCGACGTCAAGAAAATGGACCAGGCCGACAAGGGTGTCTCCCTTACATATTCGAAACGGCCGGAATCAGATTGGAAGACACCCGGCAAGCCCGAATTTCTGATCACGGCAACCCTCGAGCCTTGGATTTCCATTGGCGAGTATTCGCAGCCCTTCGTGATCACGACTTCCTGCAAACGCGTGCCCCGCTACCGCCAGTTCGTCAAAGCGACCGTGAAGGCATTCTACGAGTTGTCGCTCAAGCAGATCGTCTTCACCTGGCACGCGTCACAATCCAATGATGCCCCGGCTGGCTCCGTGACCGTGCAGGCCGACCGTCCCTTCGAGATGCTCGACCTCAAGGTGACAGGCGAGGATTTCATCGTTAAGACCGCGCCCGGGCCCAGCCCGAACAGCGCCATCATCGAAGTCTATCTGACGGAGAAGTCGACTCCCGGAAGGAAGAACGAGAAGCTTACATTCTCCGTCAAAACGCCGGACGGCATCCCGTTGCCCAACATCATTCCAGTAAGCGGCACCATCTTGGACATAAAATAGGTTATTGCGGGCCGTTCTGCCGGCCTGAAACGGGGAAACGTCACTTATTCACCCGGTTGCGTGGAGAATTACACGATGATTACGGAATCCGCCGCGCGCCAGCGCCTCGAGGAACACGGCCAGGAACACGTGCTTCGTTTTTGGGCTCAGCTCAGCAATAGCGCCCGCGAAAACCTCTTAGCGCAAATCGGCTCCATCGATTTCAGGCTGATCAACCGCCTGATCGAGCGATGGGTGAAGAGTGAGCCGCCCGAGGAACGTTTCGACCGGATTGAGCCCGTCCCGCTAATACCGCAGGGCGGGGGAAAGGATGCGCGGGACGCCTGGAACGCGGGGGAGGAGGCGCTGCGCCAGGGCCGCGTGGGACTCCTGCTGGTCGCGGGAGGCCAAGGCACACGCCTGGGTTTCGGCGGGCCCAAGGGCGCCTATCCCATTGGCCCCATAACGAAGAAGAGCATTTTCTGCTACCACGCGGAAAAGATCCGCAATCTGCAGCGCCGCTACAAGTGCGTCCTGCCCTGGTACATCATGGTGAGTGATGCCAACCATGCGTCGACCCAGGCCTTCTTCGAGCAGAATCGGTATTTCGGACTCGAACCCGCCAACGTGCTCTTTTTCGAGCAGCGCATGGTGCCCTGTATAGACCAGAACGGAAAGTTCATGCTCGATGAACCCGGCGCCCTTGCCATGAATCCCAACGGCCACGGCGGCGTCATCCCGGCGCTCGTGGACAACGGCATCGCTGAAGATGCCCGGAACCGCGGGATCGACACCCTGAGCTATTTCCAGGTCGACAACTGGGCCGTCAAGCTCGCCGACCCGCTGTTCATCGGCTATCACGTCATGCGCAACGCGCGGATGTCTTCGAAGAACCACCGAAAGAACAGGCCCCGTGAAGCCGTGGGCGTTCATTGCGTTTGCGACGGCGTGTACCGCGTGATCGAATACACCATGCTCGACATGTATCCCCAATTGCTCGAAACCGATGCCGCGGGCAACCTGATACACTCCGCCGGAAATCCTGCCATCCACATCATTGACGTTGGATTCATCGAAAAGCTGAACGCCAGTTACGACGATTTCCCGTGGTGGCGCGCCCACAAGAAGATCCCCTGCGTGAACGACCAAGGCGAGCGCATCGAACCCGCTGAACCCAACGGCTACAAGTTCGAGACCTTCATCTTCGACGCCCTGCGGTTTATCGGCCATGAGCCCGTCGCACTCGAAATCCCGCGCGCCGGCGAGTATACACCCATTAAAGCATACGAGGGCGACAACAGCGTGGTCGCCGCGCGCGAATCCATGCGCAATCTCTGGGGAGGGTGGTTCGAAAAAGCCGGATTCCCTGTGCGGCGGGATGCCGCCGAGAAAGTCGCCGTCGACATCGAGATCAGCCCTGGTTTCGCCCTCGACGAAAACGAGTTCATCGAACGCGCCAAAGGCCACATATACGACGCCCTCTCCGATATCGCCATCGGCCCCGGCGGCAACATCGAGAACCGGTGACCAAGTCGACTCTGCTACGGCAGGCCGCCCGATGAGCAACGCTTTTCGGCGAGCTCCCGAAGAATGACCGGCGGGGGCGCCGGTCCCACAATTCTTTCCCGAGAGCCACGTTCACGAGATTGCGCGCGATGCCTGAGGAGGACAGACCGTCCACGGTCTCTCCACCGCCCGGCTACGAACTCGTTCCGCCCCCGGCGCGGTGAGGTTTGGGGCTGCTGGCCACGAGGGCAAGGCATTCCTCCATCAGGTGCTCACCCGCAAATTCGCCCAGGTTCATTCCCGAAACGTATTCGTACCGTTTGAAGCTGTTCCAATCGACCTTGGCCATGATATAGCCGTAGGCGTCGTTGGTCAGCCCGAACAGAAAATTGTGCTCGCCGTTCATGTTGCGTTTGAGATAATACCCGATATTGGGCAGCGCCTCGCCGGGAATGGTCAGAATCTGCGCATTACCGATATTCACCAGGTTCATCTGCGTGACTATCGTGTTGCCGGGACTGAGGGTCATCCCGATCGGCGACGCGGAAGCGATCATGCGGAGCTCCTCGGAGTCCACGTCGAACGTGACGTCCTTGGCCGTGCAGTACAGGCCGGGATTCTCTTGCACGGGCGCCTCGGCCACGATGCGGAGCGCCTCGTCCGCAAGCAGGTTGCCGATGCGCTGGCATTCCTCCCAGGTCTGAATGTCCTTGCCCTCGGGCCCGCGGCAATCGGCTGTAACCATGCCGCCCTGAGCGCTATTCATGAAGACAGCCGTACCGCCGCCTTTAGCGGCCACGCGGTCGTACAGCGGGCCGCACAGGTCAGGACTCAGAATTCCCTGGTCGGGACCGATTATTTCCGGATGGATGGCGTAGTTGATCAGGGTGGCAATGGCCTTCCCGTCCATGCCGGTAGCCTGAATAACGTGGCAACGCGGGTCGTAGAGCTGTGGAGCGTAGTAATTGTACGCGATCTTGCCCTGGGCCTCGCCAGTATTGATCTTAAGCGACGCCGGCTTAAGGCTCGCCAGGGCTTCGTTGATGGCATCCGCCATGCGGTCAACCACCATCGCAATATACTCGAGGTTTGCGCCGTGCCCGCCTTGCCCGTCCGGGAAACCGTACATATCGGGGGCGCTATGCGTGTGCGTAGACCCGATCAGGATGTTCTCTGGGGGAATGCCCTTCACTTTCTCACGAACACGTTCGCACAACGCGCCAGGAAACCCTAAGAAGTCCGCCCCGACAATTGCCACGCGCGTCCCGTCCCGGTCAAATACCAGGGCACGCACGGTCAGATTGCCCATCCGCTCGGTGGCGGGACTGGTCGGACTGGCGCCGCCGCTCACGGGCAGAAGCGGGTCAGGGGTCACATCGCGCACGGCCACTCCCGCCTGAAACGCCCCCAATGCCTGCAGCGCGAATCCAAGAAACGCCAGCGTTGAACATAGCACACGCATTCTCATCACAACATCTCCTCGGTTGTGTTTGCAGTAAATTTCCTCAGACGCTCGGGTTCATAGGGTACACCAACAGCGTCCCCCGGAGAAACGCCCGAATTACCCCGCGGAATTCCGTTCTTCCGGACGCAGGGTCTGGAGGAGCTGGGGCTATGACAAAGGCAAGGAGGCGCAGCGCCGCTACCCGACCACCACATTCAGTACGGAAGGCAACAGTTGGATGGCAATCGGCAGTTTGCCCGGTTGTTCACCGTCCAGATTCAGGAGCACCTCTTGTGACGAGTCCGCCAAGATGCGTGAAGCACGAAAGTAGCGTACTTTGTCGGGCTTCCTGAGCAGGCGGCCGCGGTAAAGCTTCGGCAGGTTGATGACAGCTTCGGTTTTGCCCACATCGCCGATCACGTAGACGTCAAAGGCGCGGCTGTCGAGACGGGCATGAGGAGCCACGTGCATCCCGCCGCCGTAATACTGGCCGTTGGCCACGATGACATTGTTAATCCGCCCCTCGAGCTCTACCCCGTCAATCTCGAGCTGTATTTCGGGGTTCTCGTAGGAGACGAGCGTCGAGATCACGCCCCACAGGAAGGAGAGAAAACCGCCGAAGAATTTCGAGGTGCTGTTTACCCGCTTGACCACTTCGCCGCCCGCCCCGAAATCGGCGATATTGATAAAATACCGCACCGCCTGGTCGCCCTCGGACGTCGTGTAGCGGACGCGCCCGATATCCGCGCGCGTGTACATCCCGTCCACGACGTAGGGGAGGGCGTCAACGCCCCAGGGAAGGCGAAGAGTCCGGGCAAGATCCGACCCCGTCCCTGCAGGAACGATAGCAAGCGAGGCCTCGGGATTGATGAGGGTCTCGTCCTCGAAAAAGCCGTTGACGACCTCGTTGTGGGTGCCGTCTCCGCCAACGCTGATAATGCGATCGTGCCCTTCCCGCAGCGCCTGGCGAACCAGCGTGGTCGCATGACCCGGCGATTCGGTCAGCATCAGCGTATAGGCCCCGACGGCTTCCCGAAGCGAGGCGCCCATGGTCGGCCAGCGCTTCCCCGTGCGGCCATTGCCCGACCGCGGATTCACAACTACCGCGATACGGCCCGCCCTGCGTGTATTGCCGATCGTTGACACCTGACGCTCCTCGCCCTACACACGAACGTCTGACACAGCGCCCAGTTTATCCCGATGGCGTTCGAGGACAGGGCCAACTTCCTCACGAAGAAACTCGTCGACCTGTTGAGGCGCCCGCCCGACGAATTGACGAACATCCAGCACCTTGTCAATCTCCCTGCGCGTCATGCCCATCGCGGGATCGGCCGCCAGCCGGTCCAGCAAATCGTTTTCAGCGCCTTCGTTCTTGACTCGGGCCGCGGCATCCTGGGCATGTCTGCGGATGACTTCGTGCAGTTCCTGCCGGTCGCCGCCCCTTTTGACACACGCCATCAGAATATTCTCAGTCGCCATGAAGGGCAACTCCGCTCGGAGGTGTTTTTCGATGACCTTCGGATACACGGCCGGGTCTTCCATCACGCTCAAATACAGGTTCAGGATGCCGTCGCAGGCCAGGAATGCTTCGGGCAAACTCAAGCGCCTGATCGCCGAGTCGTCGAGGGTCCGCTCAAACCACTGGACGGCCGCCGTGAAGGAACCGTGAAGCGGCGAAACCATGAGAAAGCGAGCCAGCGCACACGCCCGCTCACACCGCATGGGGTTCCGCTTGTACGCCATGGCTGAACTGCCCACCTGCTTCGCGCCGAAGGGCTCTTCGACTTCCTTCAGGTTCTGCAGTAAACGCATGTCAGTGGCGAACTTATGCACGCTCTCGCCAATTCCGGCAAGCACCGCAAGCACTTGGGTATCCACTTTTCTCGGATAGGTTTGTCCGGTCACGGGGAAGGACCGCTCGAACCCAAGCTTCTGGGCCACAAGATGGTCCAGCTGACGCACCTTTTCAGAATCACCGTCAAACAGGGCCATGAACGACGCCTGGGTGCCCGTCGTGCCCTTCACCCCCCGGCAGCGCAGCCCCCCAAGCACGTGCTCAAGCGCCTCGATGTCCAGAAGCAGATCCTGCGCCCACAAACATGCCCGTTTACCCAGCGTAACTACTTGCGCTGGTTG
>DAOLNV010000037.1:29524-52034 GCA_035416745.1 Candidatus Hydrogenedentota bacterium
GCGGCGTTCCACCGGTCCCGCAACTTATGTCTGTTGAATATGCGCATTAGACCGAAGCTGAGCTTGCTGCATTCTTTTTGGCGCGCGATGGCCAACTCACTGTTCGGCTCCATCTCTTGTGCGCGCTGGTAATAAAACATGGCCTGTTCGTAAAGCCGCAGCGAACGGAAACTATCCCCGAGACACAGCCAGCACCAAGCCGACTTGGGCCGGAAATGCGCCGCCTCGGCAAGATAACTTGCCGCCAATGCAGGCATTCCGGCATACAGAAACGCCCATCCTGCAAGGAAATACGGTTCCCAGGGATTCCCGGCCTTCTCGATGGCCTCCTCGAAGAACCGTTCCGCTTCAAACCGCTTCTCGCGGTCGAATCGCACCAGCATTTCGCCCATCACGCAACGGGGATACCAAGCCGCCGGATCGCCTTCCAGAGCCACGCTGATGAGCGGAAAAGCCTCTTCGGTCCGGCGCCGGTACGTCATAACGAGCGCCCGGGCCGCATAAAGCAGCCGGACCTGCCGGTAGTTCTCAAAGGCATCCGACGAGACCTTCTCAGCTTCGTCGAGTTCATTGTTGCGCACCAGGGTGTCGATGAGCTCGCACCATGCGCCGTAGTTCTGGTCGTTCAAACCCACCGCTTTGCGGTAGTAGTCGCACGCCGTCCCCAAATGGGCCGCTTCGCGCATGTTCCGGGCGGCCTGATAGAACGACGACGCGTCATGAGGAGGCACGCGAGGAGCTGACGACGCTTGCCGTTGCTGGCCGCCCGTGTTGATCTCCAGCCAATTGAACCGGTCACTCATCGGCGCCCTTTTCGGAAGAAGACTGCGAGTTCGACGTGACCGGCCGCGCCCGGTCCCGCGCCCACGCCCGCAACTCCTCGATTCTCTCCCGCATCGTGCGCGACAGCGGCACCGTATCGTGGATGGCCTTAAGAATGTCGCGGGTCTCGAGTTCACGGTTGTCGAAGAAACTCTCGTGCAAGCCGGCGATGATCGCCTGTTCGATTTCCGCGCCGCTGAACCCGCTCGATGCTTTGATGAGCTCGTGCAAGTCGTATTTCATCGGCTCGCGGCGAACCTTCCGGAGGTGAATCGCGAAGATCTCCGCCCGTTCGCGGCTCCGGGGCAGGTCCACGAAGAAGATCTCGTCAAGCCTGCCTTTGCGCAGCAGCTCCGGAGGCAGTTCCCGCACTTCGTTGGCCGTCGCAACCACGAAAACCGGCGCCGTCTTCTCCTGGACCCACGTGAGGAATGTGCCCACCACCCGGGCCGTCGTCCCCGCGTCGGAGCTTCCGGAACCCTCGACGCCGGAAAAGGCCTTCTCTATCTCGTCAATCCACAAGACCACCGGGGCAAGACTCTCGGCCGTCTTGGTCGCGTTTCGCATGTTCTGCTCGGAACTGCCGATATATCCTTGGAAAATCATGCTCATGTCCATCCGAAGCAGCGGCAACTGCCACTGTCTCGCGATGGTTTTGGCCACGAGGCTCTTTCCGCAGCCCTGCACACCCATCAAGAGAATACCCCGGGGCTGGGGCAGCCCGTACTTCCGCGCCTCGTCGCTGAAGGCGCGCACGCGCTTCCTGAGCCAGTCTTTGAGGATATCCATCCCGCCGACATCCGCCAGGTCCGCCCCAACCTCGTAGTACTCAAGCAGGCCCGACTTGCGAATGACCTGCCGCTTCTCCGACACCACGGCCGGGATGTCTTGCGCGTCCAGAACACTGTCGCGCACGATGGCCTGGGCGAAGGCGTTTTCGGCTTCCTTCAGCGTCAGGCCCTGCGCCGCCTTGACCAGCGCGTCGCGTTCCTGGGGCTTCAGTCGCACCTGAAACTTGCGGGCCGAACTCGGGGGCCCGATGGACTCCTCCAGAAGTTGGTTCAACTCGTCGTAGCTGGGCAGAGGCAGGTCCAGGATCGTTATGTCCTTTTCGAGTTCGCGCGGCAGCTTGAGCACGGGCGACAGGAAGACAACGGTCTTCTTCGTAGGACCGAGAGCGCCCCCCAAATCGCGCACCTGGCGTATCATCTCCGGCGCCTCGAGATAGGTGTGGAAATCTTTGAGCACGTAAATGGCCGGCCCGTCCTTCTGCAGCACCTCGTTGAGCATCTGCAGGGCTTCGCGCGTGCGCGAACTGCTGCCTTGGCTGCCCGCCCCGTGCACACAGCGAAGTCCGTTCGTGATGGACCACTCGTACAACGGTTTGCGCTGCCCTTCAGCCACGCGCATCAGAATGCGCATGGCCCGATCTTCCTCCCACGTTACCACGTAGAGGAGCGTGTAACGGGCCCGAATAAGCCGGTCCAGTTCTTCGCTAAACCCGTTCTGCATCTCGGTTACGCGTTTGGCGCGTCCAACGCGGCCAGTTCGAAATCCGAACCGAAGTCCATCGCCGCCACGGCCGTGACGGGATTTGTCCGCTCCGCAAAAACCCCTCCACTAAGAAGAAAGCGGCAGGCGTCTTTGGCTGTTTCCGCGTCAAATCTGCCGCTCTGGGCATCGCAGAGCTTGGCCTCTTCATACGTGGCGACATAATAGAACATCCCGGCGTCGAGAGGCATCCGGCGCACATGAACGCCGTCCTCGCGCGCGATGCCGAGATACCCTGCGCCGCCGTTGCGTTTGTCAACCACCCCTGCGATGCGCGGCGTGTTGTAGTCGTCCTTCTCATAGTCCAGAATCATCAGCGACAGCAACAACGCATCACGCGGGCTCATGCCCGTCATGATCTTCTCCGCGATCGGATCGGTATGGCTGCCGTTCGTAACCACCGCAACGTCGCCGCCACAAACCACCCGCACGCAGTTGTACGCGATGTACGGGTTCTTGTGCACGTCGGCCTCGTGACCGTGTTTGGGCACGATGCTGACCCTGTTTTCCCGCAACACGGCGGTCCGGTTGGGAAACGAGCGGCTAGAAACACGGTATACGCCGCACAGGCGGCTGTCTTCGGTCATGGCGATACTTACAATGCGTCCAACGTACATATTCACCCCCAGTTATACAAGCTTCCATTCCATACAAGGCATATTATAACGAATCCTGCCGTCTGTGGGCATTCTCCTTCCTGTCCCGTATAATAGGCCCGGAAAAGGGAGAACCTGCGTGACACCAGACCAGCGAGAACAAGCCCGGAAGTTCATCGGGCGTTTCAAAGGCAGCGCCTATATCCACGGATTGCACTGTTTCGGCAGGCTGGGCAGCCACGCCCGAGACCTCGGCTCCCGAGTCGCCGTAGTAACGTCCGGATTCGGAAAACCCTGGGGACCTTCTCTTCACGAGGCAACGCGCGACACTCTCGAATCCGCCGGCCTGGTCCTCGCAGGACACGTTATCCCCGGCGCACGGCCCAATGCGCCGCGGGAGGACGTTGTGCGCATCGCAGCCGCCCTTGGCGAGCAGTCCCCGGATTTCATCGTGGTCGTGGGAGGGGGGAGCACCATCGACGCCGCCAAGGCAGCCGCGGCCTATCTGGTGCTCGGGCAAGAATACCCCGATCTTGACCACTATTTCGGAACCGGCCAGGTCACGAAGCTTCTCGAAGCCACCGGGAAACGGATGCTGCCCATCCTGGCCGTTCAGCTGGCTTCGGGCTCAGCCGCACATCTCACCAGGTACTCGAATGTAACCGACGCCGTGACCACACAGAAGATGCTGATGGTGGACGATGCGCTCGTCCCGCCACGGTGCCTGTTCGATTACGCCAGGACCGCTACCATGACGCCCGACTTCACCATGGACGGGGCGCTTGACGGGGTTTCGCACTGTCTCGAGGTTTTCTACGGCGTTTCGGGCGCTGCGCTCGAACCGGTCCGGCCCGTGGCATTGCTGGGCATCGAACTCCTCGTGAACCATGTGAAACAAGCTTGCGCGGGACCTGACAATCTGGAGGCGCGCGAAGCCCTCGGTCTCGGGACCGACCTCGGGGGGTACGCCATCATGCTTGGCGGCACGAACGGAGCGCACCTGACCAGTTTTTCGCTGGTGGACGTTCTGCCCCACGGCAGGGCTTGCGCGCTGATGAATCCCTACTACACGGTGTTCTTCGCACCCGCCATCGAGGAAAAGCTTCGCGAAGTGGGCGAGATATATCGCAGGGCGGGCTACACCAGCGCCGACGTCTCGAAACTCCACGCCCGCGACCTCGGCATGGCCGTGGCCGAGGCGATGCTCAACCTCTCGCGCGACATCGGATTTCCCGCCACGCTGGACGAGGTGCCCGGCTTCACCCGCGCCCACATCGACCGTGCACTGACCGCCGCCAAGAATCCCAAACTGGCGATGAAACTACAGAACATGCCCGTGCCATTGACGAGCGGCCAAGTGGACGACTACATGGGGCCGGTGCTCGAAGCCGCCCGGACAGGCGAGTTCGGACTGATACGGAATCTTGAGGAATAGATTCATCTGAAAGTACTTGAATGTGAGGACCCTGGTAATGAGATGCAATTCGATTTTTTTGACTCTGACCTTCGCCGCGATGCCTGCGCTCGTCTGGGCAGCCGATGAGATGAGGGGAGAAACCAACGCCGTGAATGCAAGGCATGTCAAGGTTTACTACGAAAAGGGCCGCTTCGGCGGCTGGCCCGCCAATCACGGGATGTGGAACTGGGGCAACGAGATTCTCGTGGGCTTCTCGCGAGGCTACTACAAGGACCTCGGCCCCACTCGCCACCATATCGACCGCGAAAAGCCCGAGGAACACTGGCTTGCCCGCAGCCTGGACGGCGGGGAGACCTGGTCGCTCGAGTATCCCGCCGAAAAGGGCTACCTTGTCGCACAAGGCGGGGCGCTCCACGGCACCGAATCCACCGGACTGCCCGTCCCCGAGATGAAACAATGCCCCGGTGGCGTTGACTTCACGCATCCCGATTTCGCCATGACACTCCGCATGACGGACGTCGATGCCCAAACCCCCTCGAAGTGGTACTACTCCTACGACCGTGGGCACACCTGGGAAGGACCCTTCATCCTGCCTAACGCTGGCGTCAACGGAATCGCTGCCCGCACCGACTACATCGTGGACGGAGAACACGAATGCACGCTCTTTCTGACGGCGGCAAAATTGGACGGCACAGAGGGGCGGCCTTTCTGTATGCGCACCGCCAATGGCGGCAAGACCTGGGAATTCCTGTCGTGGATCATGCCCGAACCCGAGGGCTTTGGCATCATGCCCTCGACGGTCCGCCTTTCGAAAGACACGTTGATTACTACCATCCGGCGCAGGGAAACCTCAAACCGCTGGATAGCCGCATACATCTCGAACAACAACGGCAGGGTTTGGGAATATCTCAACGATCCCGTCGAAACCTTGGGCGAGGGCAATCCGCCCTGTCTCATCCGGCTCGCCGACGGACGCCTCTGCCTGACCTACGGCGTGCGCATGGCGCCTTTCCGTATAGCCGCTAGACTCAGCGGCGACGGCGGCCTGACTTGGAGCAGGGAAATCGTCTTGCGGGACGACGGCAATGACCGCGACATCGGATATTGCCGAAGCGTGCAGCGTCCAGACGGCAAGGTGGTTACAACCTACTACATCAATGACACGGAAACGGGCCCCGAACGGTACATCGCCGCCACCATCTGGGAACCGGCGAAGGCCGAATAGCCGCACGGGCATAACAACAAACCGGCCGGAGGAAGATCCAATTCTCCCTCCGGCCGGTATGCTGCCATCCCCAAAAACTCAGGCCGTGTACGTCGATGCAGCCGTATCGCCACCGCGGCCGGTCCAGTTGGTATGGAAGAACTGGCCGCGGGGTTTGTCGACCCGCTCGTAGGTGTGCGCGCCGAAATAATCGCGCTGGGCCTGAAGCAGGTTGGCGGGCAGCCGCTCGTGACGATATCCGTCGAAGTAGGCCAGCGCGGTGCTGATGGCGGGCACGGGGATGCCCATCTTCGCCGCTTCGATAACCACGTTGCGCCACGACGACTGCGCTGAGGTGACGGCGTTCCGGAAGAACGGATCGAGCAAGAGGTTCACCAGATCGGGATTGTTGTCGAAGGCATCCTTGATTTTCCCGAGGAATACCGAGCGGATGATGCAGCCGCCGCGCCACATGAGCGCGATCCCGCCGTAATTCAAGTTCCATCCGTAGGTCTTGGCGGCCGAACGCATCAACTGGTAGCCCTGAGCATATGAGACGATTTTCGCGGCGTACAAAGCCTTGCGCAGGTCGTCTATGAAGGCCTTCTTGTCGCCCGAGAACGGGTGAGTCGTACCCTTGAGTTGCTTCGCGGCTTGGATACGCTCATCCTTTAACGCTGACAGGCACCGCGCGAACACGGCCTCCCCGATGAGCGTGAGGGGCTGGCCCTCGTCAAGCGCGGCAATGGCCGTCCACTTGCCCGTGCCCTTCTGGCCCGCGGTATCGAGAATCAGGTCAACGACCGCCTTGCCCTCTTCATCCTTGTAGCCCAGGATGTCGCGGGTAATCTCGATGAGATACGAATCGAGTTCGCCTTTGTTCCATTCCGCGAATACATCGTGCATTTCCTGGTTACTCATGCCGAGACCTTCCTTCATCATATGGTAGGTCTCACAGATCATCTGCATATCCCCGTATTCGATGCCGTTGTGGACCATTTTCACGAAATGGCCCGCGCCGCCTTCGCCGACCCAGTCGCAGCACGCTTCGCCCGTGTCGGTGTGGGCGCAGATGGTCTGGAAAATCTTCTTGACGTGCGGCCACGCCGCGGGCGAACCGCCGGGCATCATCGACGGACCCTTGAGCGCCCCTTCCTCGCCGCCCGACACGCCTGTCCCGATGTACAGCAAACCCTTGCTCTCGACGTAATTCGTGCGGCGGATGGTGTCCGGGAAATGGCTGTTGCCGCCGTCAATGATGATGTCGCCCTTCTCCAGGTGCGGGATCAATTGTTCGATGAACGAGTCGACTGCGTCTCCGGCCTTCACCAGCAGCATGACGCGGCGGGGTTTCTTCAGGTTTTTCACCAATTCTGCGATGCTGTGGCACCCGAGGATGTTCTTCCCCTTCGCGCGGCCCTGCACAAACTTGTCCACCTTCTCGACCGTGCGGTTGAACACCGCCACGCCAAAACCCTTGTTCGCCATGTTCAGGACAAGGTTCTCGCCCATCACGGCCAGACCGATCAATCCAATGTCTTGTTGCGCCATCGCTCGTATTCTCCTCAAAATCCGGTTGCTTACACGCCCCTGCCAACGGGGATTTCCTGCAAAGAAGGTATTCGCAACCCATACGATAGCACATGGGAGAATCCGAATTCCTCTCTCAGCCCTCGGGATGTCCCGGGCCTTCAGCCCGGGCCGTGGGGGGAATCCCGTTCCCTGGCCCTCCAGGCCAGGCTGGTATGTCATCGCGCCTTCGGCGCTCCAGAGAAGAGCAGACGGGCGCGGACCGCCGCATTCTTGCAGTACCCTTGCTTTCGCGCAGCGTGCCGCCCATGGATCCTGTTCGGGCAACGTGACGGCTGAACAACGTGGCGAGCGCTCCCATGTCTGCCCGATTCTGGCGGGCCAACCCTGTGCTGCCCCTTGGTCTTGCCAATTCTAACGGGATTAACTATAACTCTGTTTATATGCTCGAAGTCGGATCTCAAGGCCACAGAACCTGTTTTCTTAAGCGCCAACGGCGCGTTACATACCAGCCCAGGCTGAAGGCCTGGGGAAAGCGTGTAAACAGATAGGAGGAGGGCTGAAGGCCCGTAACATCGCCATGCCGCAATCGCTTAGCCTCGTGCTCCTCCACATTATCCTCAGTACCAAGGGCCGTAAGGGAATCCTGGAACGCGAATTCCGTTCCCGCATGCACTCATACCTCGCATCCGTCTCCCGTAACCTGAAGTGCGAATGTTTTCGCGTGGGCGGCACGGCCGACCATGTCCATCTAGCCATTCGCCTTCCGCGTACTATTTGCGTCGCGGCCATGGTGGAACAACTAAAGACGGCCTCCTCCGTGTGGGCGAAGGGACAATCGCCGGACCAACGCACCTTCGCCTGGCAGCGGGGATACGGCTGCTTTTCTATCAGCCACCGCGATTTGGATGCCCTCGTGAATTACATAGACAATCAAGAGCAACATCACAAGAAGCGGACCTTTCAGGAGGAATACCGGATGTTCCTGCACAAATATGGCGTTAAATATGATGAGGCCTTCGTGTGGGATTGAATAATGGGCCGGGCCTTCAGCCCGGGCCTTGCGGGGAATCCGGTTCCCTGGCCCTCCAGGCCAGGCTGGTATGTCATCGCGCCTTCGGCGCTCCGGAGAAGGGAAGACCGGGCCGATTCCGACATCTGCCCATACCCTCGCGATGTGCCGGGCCTTCAGCCCGGGCCTACTGGTCTGGGCCTACACGCCCTCCAAGTCCAACCTCGCGGTATACCGGGCTTTCCCCGCGGCTCTACCTTATCGCCACTTCTTTGCCCTTTTTCGAGGATTCATAGATGGCGTCGAGTATCTGCTGGATGCGCAGCGATTCCTGGGGTTTCACGCGCACGGGCAGACCGTCGCGGACGCATTCGGCGAAGTGCAGGATCTCCATGCGGTGGCCTTCCTGTTCGGGCAGCCAGTCGTATTGCATGGTCGTCAGCGAGTTGTCAGCAGCGCTGCTGACGGTCAGGGGATCCGTCGTAATGCCGGCCTTGTCGCCCAGAATTCGCAGCGCCTGGATATCTTTCGGGATGTTGGCCGCCCAACTCACCTCAAGACTTAGCGCGATGCCGTTGTCGAAACGGATGAACGCCGCCGCGTGGTCCTCAACGTCGAACTCCTTGTGCGGGTAGGGCACTCCCCATTCCTTATTGCACAGGTCTGGCCGGTCGCCGAACTTGCGGCTCACGTGGCCCGTGGCCGAGACGGGTTTCGGGCACCCCATGAGCCAAATGATGAGGTCGAGCATGTGCACGCCAATGTCGATGAGCGGACCGCCCGCGGATTCGCGTTTGATGTGGAACTTCCCCCACCCGGGGATGCCCCGGCGGCGCAGGTATTGAGCTTGGCCGAAATAGACCTCGCCCAGGTCGCCCCGTTCAATGATGGCCTTGACCCGTTCGTGGGCCGATTCGAACCGCATGTTCTGGGCTACCATGAGCTTGCGCTTGTTGTCCTTGGCGGCGGCGATCATGGCCTCGCATTCTTTCGCATTCATGGCCATGGGTTTCTCGCAGAGCACGTTGGCGCCCGCATTCAGCGCGTCCACCGAAATGCTGCTGTGCAGGCGGTTCTGCGTACAAACGTCAATGATGTCAAAATCGCCCTGTTTCAGCATGGTCTTGTAGTTGGTATAAGTCTTGGGCACTTCCCATTTCTCGCTGACCATCTCGACGCGCTCGGGGATGATGTCGCATACCGCCGCGACTTCAACAACGCCCTTGCCCTGAAGTTCCTTCCATGCGTCCAAATGACACACCTGCGCAATAGAACCGACGCCAATCAAACCAACTTTCAGCTTCTTGTCTGCCATGGATGTGTTTCCTTCCAGAAGAACAGGCCGCCCAATGCATGCCTGCCTGCTCCCCGGCGAGCCCCCGGAGCAAGACCGCAATCATACGAAAACGCTTGGGCAGAGGCAAGAAACGGCCGCGGAAGAAGTTGGCTCAAAGAGGCTCAAACGGCCCGAAGGGCTCCGTAAGCAGAGCGGTAAGGCGCTCTTGCAGAAACTTTTGACGCAGACGGTTTTTCCTTGCAGGCCCGTGTGCTACAATCGAGGCCTCTATCTCGGGTCTTCACGGTTAATGGGCGGTTCGCCCTTGAAACAGGAGAATATGCGACCATGAAAACGATGTCTGCGATGCTGGTTGGTTTCGCGTGTGTTGCGATGCTGGTGACATCTTGCGCAAATGCGCAGGAGGCAGCGCCAGCGGCGGCCAAGGGCTGTCCGAACGCCGAAAAGATGGGCTGGCACCTCGGGTGCCAGGCGTACAGCTTCAACCGCTTCACCTTCTTCGAGGCGGTGGACAAAACCCAGAGCCTCGGCCTCCACTATATCGAGGCGTATCCCGGCCAGAAGTTCAGCCCCGAGAAACCTGATGCAGTCTTCGATCACAACATGTCGGAAGAGTTGCGCCAGGAAGCCCTCGCAAAGCTGAAGGCCGCCGACATTAAACTGCTCTGCTACGGCGTGGTCGGCCTTCCGGCCGATGAGGCCGAGTCCCGCAAAGTCTTCGATTTCGCCAAGGCCATGGGTATCACGACCATCTGCAGCGAACCGGATGCCGAAGCGCTGGATACCGTCGAAAAGCTGGCCGACGAGTACGGCATCAACGTCGCCATCCATAACCACCCAAAGCCCTCGAAGTATTGGAACCCCGACGCGGTCCTGGCCGCCGTTGAGGGCCGCAGCAAGCGGCTCGGGTCCTGTGCGGACACCGGCCACTGGCCCCGCTCGGGCGTCAATCCCCTGGAAGCCATCAAGAAGCTCGAAGGCCGCATCATCTCCTTCCACTTCAAGGACCTCAATGAGTTCGGCAAGCGCGAGGCCCACGACGTGCCATGGGGCACGGGCATATGCGATGTTGAGGCCCTCATGAAGGAAATCCAGCGGCAAGGCCTGAAGGACATCGTCTTCTCCATCGAATACGAGCACAACTGGGACAATTCCGTGCCGGAAATCGCCCAGTGCGTCGCCTACTTCGACAAAATCGCCGCCCAACTGGCGAAATAACTCCAGAAACCACCGCGCCCCGGGAAACCGCGTTTCCCGGGGCGGGCTTTTGAACGTCACCGACAGCGGCGAGGGCAAACTCATGAAGCGGCGGGCATTCTTGCACATGTGCGCGGCAGGGAGCGCCGCGGCAGCGATCAGCAGCCGTGCGGGCGGGGGAGAGGCCCCCTTGAACCGGCCCAATATCCTCTTCTTCTTCATCGACGACCAGCGCTATGACACCTTGGGCGTGGCCGGCAACCGCATGGCGAAGACGCCCACCATCGACAACCTCGCGCGGCAGGGCGTTCGCTTCAAGAACGCCTTCGTGACCACCTCGATCTGCGCCGCGAGCCGGGCCTCCGTCTTTACGGGCCTCGTCGAGCGTACCCACGGCTATACTTTCGGGACTCCGCCCATTCGTAAGGACCATGTTGACACGAGCTACCCGGCGATGCTCCGCGCCGCGGGCTACCGTACCGGGTTCGTCGGGAAATTCGGCGTCCAGATCGAGACACGGCCTGAAGAGAGCATGTTCGACTTCTTCAGCGAACGCGACCGCCCCTATCTGCGCAAACAGCCCGACGGCACTACCCGTCACATCGACGAAATAAATATGGAACACGCCGTTGGTTTTCTCGATGGATGCTCGGCCGAACAACCCTTTTGCCTCTCCATAAGTTTCAGCTCCACCCATGCCGAGGACAGCGACAAAGAAAACCATTATCCCTGCATCGAAGCCGTTAAAGGCATGTTTGAAGACAGCATTTTTCCGCCGCCGCTCCTGGACAGCCCTGAGATTTTCGAAAGCCAGCCTGCGTTCCTGCGCGAATCCATGAACCGCGAACGTTTCTTCTGGCGATGGGACACCCCCGAGAAGTATCAGAAGAATATGCGGGCGTACTTCCGCCTGCTCAGCGGCGTGGACTATATGATCGCCCAGATCCTGGGCAAACTCGAGAAGCAGGGCCTTGCCGAGAACACCGTCGTTATCTATGCGTCCGACAACGGATACTACATGGCCGAACGAGGATTCGCGGGCAAGTGGTCCCACTACGAAGAGTCGCTCCGCGTGCCGTTGATCGTCTACGACCCCCGAACGCCTGAGAACCTGCGCGGACGTGTCCTCGACCCCATGGCGCTGAACATCGACATCCCGGCCACCATGCTCGATATCGCGGGGGTGGCCGCCCCGGAGCGGTACCAGGGCCGGAGCTTGATGCCATGGGTCAATGGCGATTCCCCCGGAGACTGGCGCACCGAGTTCTTCTGCGAACACCGGATGAAAAACGAGAAGATCCCCACCTGGGAAGGGATCCACGGACAGCGCTACGTCTACGCCCGCTACGATGGCCAGACCCCGCCTTACGAGTTCCTGCACGATCTCGAAAAAGACCCCTACCAGCTTCACAATTACGCCCGGGATGAAGCCTGCGCAGCCACTCTGGAGGAATTCCGCAAACGCACCGATGCCGCGGTGAAGCAATATCAGGAAGCCCCCTGAACCGCCGGTGTGTTGCCAAAGAGTGTTTGCCACAGAGGGCTCAGAGGACTCAGAGAGAGATCTCATGGTAGCAAGCAACGCGGGGATGATCTGCCTTCCGTGGTTTGAGCGACAATTCTATTTACACTTATGCATTTGATTATATAGTACCAATGATAATATTATAAATCCCGTTATGAGCTCTCTGGATGGGCTGTGAAAGGAGGCTTTCATGGCAGACGAACTCACGGAACGTATTATCGGGGCAGCTATAGAAGTGCACCGTCTTCTCGGTCCCGGGCTGCTGGAGAGCATTTACGAGGAGGCCTTGTCGCACGAGATGGCACTTCGCGGGATAGCGCACGAGCGACAAAAGACCGTGGATGTGTTCTACAAAGGCATCCCGATACACGGACAGCGGCTGGATCTCGTGGTTGAGGACTCTGTGGTTGTCGAGCTCAAATCTTGTGCACAGGTTAATCCCGCTGTGCAGGCCCAGATTCTCTCTTACCTGCGCGCCACGGGTCTGCATCGAGGATTGCTTCTCAATTTTGGAGAGTCTCGTCTGGTTAACGGGATCCGCCGATTCTCTTTGTAGGAATCGGAGTCCGCAAGCCACGGTTCGAAACCGGCCGGCGAGGCCAGGAGGGGTGCTGGAAACACAGCAGCGTGGCTTCTGTATTCCTCTGAGTTCTCTGAGACCTCTGTGGCAAAACCGTTCTTCCTGCAGCTACTTCCGCAGGGCCTGCAGGGTATATTCAGGCAGTTTCTTTTCGGCGAAAATGGGTTTGAACCGGGCGAAGCGCTGGCGTCCGTTCACGACCGGCACGCTGGCCCAGTCCTCGCCGACCAGCGGCTGGGCGTATGCAACGAAATCATCGGTGACGTCGTACTTACTTGGCGCCAGCCAGGCCTTCGGAAACGCGCGCTCGGAATTGGCGACCTTCTCGAGCGGCACCTTGTCGTAACGCACGTTGTAGATCGGCCCCGGCTCGCGCAATATGGTCGCCATCCAGCCGTTTTCGCCCGATTCGGCGATCAACGCGGCCTTCTGCCCGACTTTGTAGGCCTCGTCCAGGTCCGGGATCGACGCGTAGATCGCCGTCATTCGCTGGTCCGTGCCCATGACCTGCCCGCGTGCATTACCGGGTACCGGCAGCCCGTGCCCGTTTAACACCGTCACCAGTTGCTGGGCAACGGTCGTCTTGGACGCGCTGAACTGGGTGTGGCCGAAACTGTCTTTCGTCTCGCCCAGCTCGCCGACTTCGAACCCCTCGCTGACCACGATAACGCAGCGCCCGTCTCTCTTGAGCTGGTCGCTGACATTGTCGCACAACTCTTCGACCGTCACTTTCGATTCAGCCATGTAAATCTGCAGCGGCATTTCGCGTTTGGGGTCGGCCAGCCTCGCGGCGGCTGGAACGAAGCCGATCTTGCGTCCCATGGCCTGCAGTACAAGCACCGGGTCCGCCGGGCACGAGCCGCCGTTTTCCTCGTTCGCATTCTGTACGATGCTCATCCAGTACCGCGCCACGCTGCCATACCCGGGGGTATGGTCAATCAGCTTGAATTCCGAGTCGCCGACGTCATTGTCGATTGTCTTGGGCACGCCGACGGCGACCAAGTCCAGCCCGCGCTCGTGGGCCACTTTGGCGACCTTGTGCGCGGTGTCCATCGAGTCGTTGCCGCCGTTGTAAAAAAAATACCCGATGTCGTGGGCCTTCATGACCTCGACGACCCGCTCGAAATCCTCTTTCTGGTTCGCCTTGAGCTTGTAACGGCAGGTACCGATGCTTCCCGCGGCGGGGGTGTATCGAAGCAGCGCGATCTCCTGCTCATCCTGGGCAGACAAATCGAGCAATTCCTCTTTCAGCACTCCCTCGATACCGTGCCAGCCGCCGTAGATGGTCCCAAACGTCCCGGGGAACATCTTGCAGGTCTCGAGCACCCCCCGGAGCGAGCTGTTTATCACCGGACTCGGCCCGCCCGATTGTGCGACAATTACATTCTTCGGCATGATTGACTCCCTTGAAAACGGCGTCAGGAAACGCGCGAATAGGCGTTGTTTTCCTCTCGGAACGATACGAACGCGACAAAGATACCATAGCTTTCTCATGCAATTCATGCTCTAAAGGGGGCATTGCGCAAAAATGAGAATTGGAGTAATGTGGGAGAGGGCAAGGAACGCGGCTGATGACGGAGAAATTCGATGGAAGCGAGGGCGGTCCCTGAAGGTTCGAAACTCTTTCCGCGATTGGCGTCTCTGGCGTTAGCCATTCTTGTTACCCTGTACGCATTGGCTGTCATTATCAAGATTGCCCGCGAACCGCAACACTTTCAGCACTCTTTCTGCACCTATTACGTGGCCGCACAGGCGTTCAACCAGGGTATCCATCCCTACCATATCGAAGAACTCCAGCGCGTGCAGCCCAACATCAAAGGGGAGACGTACTCTTATCCCCCGATCACGCTTTACTTCTTCCTTCCCTTTACAGCGCTGCCCTATTACCCTGCTTACTTGGTGTATCTGGCGTTTAAGGCGGTATCTTTGGTCTTCCTCATCGCGATTTGGCAAAAATGGGTCCTCAAACGGAAACTGGACGGCCTGTTCCTGCTGCTCTGCCTGATTGGCTTCAACTTTGCCGTCTATTGGGACCTGTCCGCGGGCTGTATCTCACTCTTCGTGCTGCTTCTTCTCTGGGCAGGACTGCTGGCGTACCTCCGGGATCATCTGCACGTATTCGCCGTGTTGGTGGCGTTGGCGGCCAGTTTCCATCTTTCCCTCGTCTTGTTCCTCGCGTTGCTTGTTCTCCGCCGCGGACGCTCGAGGTGGTACCCGATGTTGCTGGGCGCTGGCGTGTTTCTGGGACTGTCGGCCCTGTCTTCCGTCTTCTACTCCGAAATGACGATCGGCTTCCTTCAGAACGTGCGCGCCTCCATCCCCGGGTTGGGAATGGGCAGAACCCTCTACGAAAGCTACCCCCCGGCATCGTGGCCTCTTATCCGGGAAGTATTGGAGCGTGTGTATGCAAGAGCGGGGATAGTAGGCGCCGCGGAGTCCTTTTCGATAGTGGCCTATCTCGCACTGGTGATGCTTGTCCTCTTGGCAACATGGGTAGCCGTGCGACGGTTGCGTCCGGCAAGCCGGAGTAACGGCTATCTGACCGCCGTGATGCTGTTCAGTCTGGCATACCTGATTGTGATGCCCAAGCTCACGGTCGCCTCATACGTTCTCGTGCTGCCTGCGGCGTATTTCGTGGCCCTGAAAACAAAGGCCGTCAATGCGTTGCTTGTTCTGATGGGGATAATGGCCGTGTCCACGTCACCTTTCCGGCCGCCTGTTTTCAACATGCTGCTGGAAATCCTGCCGCCCTACTACCCGTTCCTGCTCACCAGTGTCCTGTGGTGCGCTGCCGTGTACATCTGTCTGCGCCCGGATTCTCTGCCCACGCAAGAAACGAAATCCCCCGGGGCCGGATCAGCGCCATGTGCCGGAAACTAGATCTGGAACGGTTTGGGCCGGGGGTTTCCCTCCCGCAAACGGTAGAGTACTTCACCCGCATTGGGCACTAAGAGGAGCCCTTCGTCCTCGCGGTCCTTCCATTCGTCGGGATTGATGCTGTCGGGGTTACGGTACCCGAGGTTGATGGCCTCGCACTCCTCTTTCGGGATGCTCGTCGCAAGCGTTACCCGCACACGGGGTTTCTCAACGCCATCCACCATCTCCCCGATGCCCCTGACATGGGTCGAGTGGGCGAGAATGCCCCCGGGAATGTCCGTAAACCGCTCCATCTGCGAGAGAAAATAGTCGCGCGTGTGATAGCCGATCTTTCTGATGTAACGCCCGTGGGTAATGCTCACTTCCTTGATGTGTTTCCCGTAAATGATGAGCTCGCCGCCGTCAGCAACCACCGGCTCGAGTTTGTACATGCACTTGCCCGCCACCCAGATCTCGTCGTACATGGCGGGCGCCATGGCCAATACGCTCCGGAAGGGTTTCTCCTTGTACATAATGTGCGTGCGCAGGCCCATCGTGGCCGCGGCCTCCCACGCATCCTCGGGCGTCCCGAAGAAAAGTCCATGGCAGTCCTTGCCCATGACGTTCAATGCCAGACAGAGCCTCTTGACCGGGATGAACGCCGCGGCAAGGTTTACTACCTCGCGCACCGGCGTGTGCATGGTCCCGTTGATGACCGGGTTGCTGATAAGCGCGCCGAGCCAGTGGAACAGGTTGATGATGTCGGGTCCCGCGATCCCGGGAAAGAAGTACTTGTTGCCGCCGCTGAAACCCACCACCTCGTGAGGAAACACAGGCCCCACGACGCACAGCAGGTCATAGTCCAGGATCATCTTGTTCAGCGTAACGTCCACCGCCTGACGCATCAGCCCGCCCGAGATCTCAAATACCTCGTCGGCGGAAATCGTCCCGATGTGCGCGAGTTGCGCGGGATCGTCCCACGCATGATTGAAGATGCCCACATCGGCAAACACGCCAGCGCGCTCGGCCGGCGTGACCCCCACCAGAGCGTTCAGCATCGCCTCCGTCATCGGCGGGTGCGTGCCAAGGGCCACCAGAAAATCCATCTTGGCAACCCGCCCGCTCAACTCCGCGTGCAACGCCCGGAACACAGCCGGCATGGGCATGCTCCGCGTATGATCGGGGATGATAAACAGGACCCGTCTGCCGTCCGCCTCGACCCGCGCCATCGCCTGGGCCACAAAGGCTCGGATTTCGTCATTGGTAATCGCACTGTGTTCTTTGATCAACTGCATGGATGCGTCATGCCTCACACGTGAACCCCACGCCGGCGAGCATTGCCTCCAGCTCGTGGTTTCTCGGGGTAACGGCCGCGCGCGTGTTGAAAAACTCGCGCCGCCTCGGGTAGTTCTTACGCAGTTTGTCGAAAAAGGCGCCGCGGGCCGCCCCGGGCATATCGAACAGCCCGCGCATGGCCTTGTCGTCGTTTCGAATATCATACACCTTCCGCACCGCCTCGCGCAGGGCAGCCTCCGCGTCTTCCGCCGCCCCGTCCACCTGGACTTCCGGACACTCGGGCGCGGGGAGCAGGGGAGAGGGGTCCCACACGGGTTCGGCACCCAGAAACGCACACGCCGCCTCGTAGATCTGCCGTGTGCCGTTCACCTTGCCATCAAACGAGTATCCGGCGATGTGCGGCGTCCCGATAAACAGTTTCCCGAGCAATTCCAGGTCCACCTGGGGCTCGCCCTCCCAGACGTCGAGCACGCACGTCCGGAGATGGCCGTCTGCAAGCGCCCGCTTCAGCGCTCCGCCATCGGCCACGGCCCCGCGCGCGCTGTTGATGAGGACGCTCCCCGGCTTTATCCGGCGCAGAAACGCGTCATCGACAAGGTGATACGTAGCGTCCTCCCCTTCTTTCGTCAACGGGACATGGACCGTCACGATATCGCAATCGAGGATCTCGTCGAGCGGCCGGTACTTCTCGGCTCCGGTTTTGCGGCGCAGAGGAGGATCGTTGAGCACGCATTCCATGCCCATCGCCGTGGCCTTTTTCAGCACGCGCGAACCGACGTTGCCAACGCCCACGATGCCCAGCTTCATCCTCCGCAGCTGAAAACCATGGGCCTGAGCCAATTCGAGCAATGCCCCGGTGATGTATTGGCCTACGCTGTTCGCGTTGCAGCCCGGCGCACTCGAAAAACCGATGCCCTTCGCTTCGAGATACGCCTTGTCCACGTGGTCTTCGCCAATGGTCGCCGTCCCCACAAATCTGACCCGCGATCCATCGAGCAGCCGCGCGTTCACCTTGGTGATTGACCGGATGGCCAAAAGCTCCGCATCCGCCACGGCCGCCGCGTCTATACTCCGGCCCGGCATGGCCACAACATCGCCCAAAGTCGAAAACGCTTCGCGCCCGTAGGGCATGTTCTCATCGACGACTATCTTCATGGATTGCTGTTCCATATGTGATTCTGAAACGGGGACTGCACCCGCCGCGTCACGCGAAACGCGCCTCGAGACCGGACTGTCCGCCTCTTTCGATATGATGCACCAAACCACCCCGCCAATGCACCCCGCCCTGGCATGCGCGCAGAGGTTTCTCCGAAACAACGCGAGCCTCTCGCCCGCATCCGGACCCAAGCGAGACGTCCGCGCTCCGTCAGTGAAAAACCGGGGAAGAAGCTCGGAACGCCGCTCCTTCCCCGGCGCGATTCACGTGCGCTTGTTCTACTTCTTCCAGGGTGGAGTTTCCGGGAGGTACGAGTCGAATTCTCTGATCAACCCGGCTTCGTATTCCCCCGCGAACGTACCCTCAAAAAACATGTCGAGCCCTTCTTCATACAGGCGCTTCCACGACTTGTCTTCATCGCCCGGGAGAATGGGGAAAAAGAGGGCGTTGTTGGCCCGCGCAGCCTTCATGTCGCCCGGGGCGTCGCCGATCATCAGCATCTTGCCGTGGTCGTACCGGTCCTGCGCGGCGAACCCGATATGCTCGGATTTCTTGCCCATCTCCTGGCCCGCAATGGCAAAGACGTACGTGTCCACGCCTTGCTCCTGCCATTCGCGGGTCAACGCCTCGGTGGGGGTCTGCGAACAGACCAGCATGTCCGCCTTCGTATGGGCTTTTTCGAGGCATTCGCGCACGTGCGGGAACGGCGGCAACCCGCCCTTCACGATATCGGCAACGGTCAGATTGACCGCCTTGCTCCACTCAAGCGCCTGCGCCATGACCGCGTCGTCTGGATGCGCCTTGCAGTACGTCTCGAGGACCGGATTGCCGAGCTTCGATTCCCGCGCAACCCAGTTGCGCAACGACCCCACCTGGGGAGACTTAAACCCGCGCTCCTGCACCTTGTCCCAGTCATCGAGCAAATCAAACACCATCAGCAAAGCCGGGAAACGGTTCACGCCGCGCCACTTCGAATACAGATTGACGAATTCCGCCGCCGCGCGCGCGTATTTCGATACCGGTTGGAGGTCCCAGAACTTGATGATGTTGGGGATAAAGCACTCCTTGTGTTTGATCTCCATCGTGTCGAACGCGCAACCGTCGCTGTCAATGGCAATCAGGAACTCATGATTCGGTTTATGCGCTTTAAGGGAAGCTGCCGGGTCACTCATATACTCAAACTCCTTGCTTCTGACCAAGAACACTTTCCAAATACGCGATCATACGCCCGAATAGGCCGAAAAACCCCCGTCGATGGGCACCACAATGCCCGTCACGAAACGCGAGGCTCCCGAAGCGAGCCATACCGTCACGCCAACCAGGTCTTCGGGCCTGCCAAATTCGCCCATGGGCGTATGGTCAATGACCTTCTTGCCCCGCGCCGTCAATTCACCCGTTTTCTCGTCGGTCATGAGAAAACGGTTCTGCTCAGTCAAAAAAAACCCCGGCGCGATGGCATTCACCCGCAGCTTTGAGGTGTATTCCTGGGCGAAATGGACCGCAAGCCACTGCGTGAAGTTGCTCACCGCCGCCTTCGCCGCGCTGTAGCCCGGAATACGGGTCAGCGGCGCCAGGGCACTCATCGACGAAATATTGATGATGCTCCCGCCGTCAGGATTGCCCTTCATCCGCTCCCCAAAAACCTGGCATGGCACAATGGTGCCGGCAAGGATGTTCAGGTTGAATACCTTCGAAAGTGCGTCGGGCGAAAGCTGAAAAAACGGCTGCTCCGCGGAAGTCGTTGCGCCTTTCATGTTACCGCCAACGGCGTTCACCAGAATGTCCACCGAGCCGTAAGCATCGTACGCCTTGTCCCGGCAGGCCTCGATCGTCGAACGGTCGAATGCGTCCATCTTGACACCCAGGGCCGTCCCCCCGGCATTGGTGATGCGTTTCGCCGCTTTTTGGGCCATGTCGGGCAGAAGATCGCCAATAACGAGCTTCGCGCCGGCCCTGGCCAGACCCTCGGCAATGGCCCCGCCCAGAACGCCGCCTCCACCCGCAACAACGGCCGCTTTGCCCTCAAGACTAAACAAATCAAATGCTTGCATTCCTCAAAACTCTCCTGTTTCAAGAATTCCCCACTTCACGAATGGGACGAGCGATCACCGCCGCCTGAGGCATGTGTTCGCCAAGAGCCACTTTGCCGCGCCAGAGCACCGAGTAGTGCTGGAAGAAGATTAGCATAGCCTTCAACTCGATGCAACGAACCCGATTCGCATTCGGAAACCACAGCCATTACCCATCTTAGAACAACTAAACTGTTGACAAATCATCCGCCGCGGGCACATAATAAGCAGGATTCGAGCGCCGAAATCGTGAGGATCATGCGATGCTGGTGAATCCTCCTGGCGCGAAAGCGTCTATATCCAAAGGAAATACGCGGCACGTTTCCACAGCTTTGTGGTACTGTTACTGTTGTGTTGCGTTTTGTCAAACTTTCAACAAGGGCGACTGGACCGTGCACACACCAAGACCAGCTCTGCAAGCATCTCTGCAAGCTCACGTGAAAACAGCCATGTTCGTGGCCGTGCTCCTCGTTTCGTTCATCGGCGCCGCTCACGCCGGCGAGCAGTGCGAATCATGCGCCGCCGACCGATTCCCCGAGGCGGCAGCCCTCCTCGCCAGCCAAGGTTACTCACCTCAAGACTACCAGGTCCTTCTATCCTGGCGAGAACGCGCCCGCCATATTGATGCGGCCACCATCACTGGCTATCGCGTCGCGCCGCTCGACGGCGCCGAGCCATTCGACATATACAGCGACGAAACCGGCAAGCTCCTGTCCGACAAGGACCTCGACAAGGCTGGGATTACACCCAAACGATGGGACCTGCCGCCGGTCGAACAACTCCCCGAGGTTTCTCGGCAAGTTGCCAAATCAGCTGAATCGCGTCCCAAACCCCTCGGCCCCCCTAAGGGCGCGCAGGCCGGAGAATGGGTGTTGCTCGATCCCGTCGACATGGGCAAGGTGTTGGCCGAAGACCTGGACAGTGATAACGGGCTCAACAAGGGCGCCAAGCGCATCGGCGTATTCCAGGAATTGTCTCGAGCCATCGACGTCCAAGGCGAGTCAGCAACTCAGGGCCAATGGCAGACGATGTCTGACGGTACGCGCATCTGGACCATCCGCATCTACTCGCCCGAAGCCGTCGCGCAACGCGTTCATTTCGCCCGACTCGACCTCCCTCAAGGCGCCCAGATTATCGTCTATAACGCCGGCTATCCCGAAGAGGCATATGGTCCGTATACGGGGCCCTATCCGGGCGGCACGGACCTTTGGGCATCCTCGTGCTTCTCTGAAAGCGTCGCGGTGGAGTGTGTCGTTCCCGCTGGGGTACCCCTTGCCCGAGTGCACATCACCATCGATAAGACAGCCCACATCTACGTGGATTTTGCCAAGATTCAATGGACCAAGGCCTTGGGCGACGCTGGCTCGTGCAATCTGGATGCCGCCTGTTACGGCGACTGGATACAAACGTCATGGGGTGTGGGTGGAATCGGCTCGATCGGCCGTATCGGCGTCTTGTGGTGCACGGGCTCCCTCATCGCGGATTCCGTCCCGGATACTCAAATCCCCTATTTCCTGACCGCCGAACACTGCATCGGCTCCAGTTACGAAGCCAACTCGGTAGAGGTCTATTGGCTGTGGCAGCGGGAAACCTGCGGCGGCGCACTCACGCCCGTATACGACGTGCCCCGCACAACGGGCGGGGCCGATCTCATGGCGTCGAGCGCAGCGTCCGCCGGCAGCGATTTCGCGCTGCTCCGGTTGCGCAAGCAGCCCCCGTCAGAACTTACATACCTCGGGTGGTCCACCTCGCCGCAGACCGTCGGCGCCAGCGTGGCCTGCATTCACCACCCCTCCGGGGACTACAAACGCATCAGTTTCGGAGACCTCATTGCCGGGGCCGCATACAGCACCGTGAACCGGGTCGGATGGAACGAAGGCACCACCGAACAGGGCTCTTCCGGAAGCCCGCTCATGCTGGCTGACACACACCAAATCATCGGACAGCTCTGGCGGGGCACGGCTTCATGCAGTATGCCGCGCGAAGCGGGAGGGTGGGATGAATTCGGGCGATTCGACGTCACCTACCCCATGGTCGCAGCATGGCTCGGGCCCATCGAACCCGCCGGACCGGAGGATATCGATAAGAACGGGTTTGTAGACGCCACTGACGTACAGCTGGTGGTCAACGCGGCCCTGGGCCTGACGGTTGATGGCAATGCAAATGTCGACGGCGACCCGGACGGATTGATAACCGCGGTCGACATCCAGCTCGTAATCAACGCTGCTCTCGAAAGCGAGTAAACGTCTCGCACTGTCACTTCATGCTCCCCCCGGGGGATACAAAGAGTCACAAGAAGAGCCGGCGAAACACCCAGACGTACAACACAACCAGGAATAGAAATGCAATGCCAAGACCGGCCCGCCGCGGCCATCGCGAACGCTTGCCGCTTGCCGGGGCAA
>DAOLNV010000038.1:0-23636 GCA_035416745.1 Candidatus Hydrogenedentota bacterium
ACAAATGGCAAGACGATACCATCTCCGGTAAGATCTTAGATGGCGCGATTCGCTGAATTGACTGCATTGCGCTCGGGGTGTTAGACTGGCTCTTAGCTGTTTTGGCGCAAATTATGAGTTTGCCCGCGCTAGACGGGAAGTTAGCGGTGTCCTGCACTCGCAATCCGCTTTAGCGAGGTCGAATTCCCACCCGAGGGCGTCTTACTTTTTGGTCAGGCGCGGGGCACGTGGCGTTGACGGCTGGGTCCTACTCAACAGGAAGCCGCTGAACCCGGTCAGGTCCTGACGGAAGCAGCCGCAGGCGGTTCTTCCTGTGTGCTGTAGGGACGCCTGGCCCGAGCCAACGGCTCCGAGGCCGCTCTGGGTAAGCGTTCGACGGTGGGTGCGCGGGCTTTTTTGCTGTCTTCCCGGCGCAAGCATAGGGGGCACGTGAGAACGGCCGTGTTCTGCTGCTCGCGGCAACACAGGCGAGGGAGCCAATGGCGGAAGGGCATTACCAGGTCTTAGCGCGGACGTGGCGGCCGCAGGCCTTCGACGAAGTCGTGGGCCAGCAGCACATCACCCGGACCCTCCAGAATGCCATCGAGAACCAGCGTATCGGCCACGCGTATCTTTTCATCGGCTCGCGCGGCATCGGCAAGACCACTACCGCCCGGATTCTCGCCAAAGCCCTCAACTGCCTGTCGGCGGACGGCCCCACGCCGAACCCCTGCGGGAAATGCGAGAATTGTGTATCCATCGCCGCCGGACGCAACATCGACGTGCTCGAGATCGACGGTGCGTCAAACAACAGCGTCGAGGACGTCCGTCAGATTCGGGACAACGTCCGGCTAGTCCCCTCGACGTCGCGCTACAAGATCTATGTGATTGACGAAGTGCACCAGCTCAGTTCATCCGCGTTCAATGCGCTTCTGAAAACACTCGAGGAACCGCCTGCGCACGCCATATTCATCCTTGCGACGACGGAAGCGCACAAGGTGCCGCCCACGATCATCTCGCGCTGCCAGCGGTACGACTTTCGCCGCGTGGGACGGGACGACATCTGCGCCCTGCTGCGGCGAATCCTGGAGCAGGAAGAGGTGGCATGCTCCGACGAGGTGCTTCTGGCCATTGCGCGCGCGGCGGACGGCGGAATCCGCGATGCCGAGAGCATTCTCGAACAGCTGATCTCGTATTGCGGCAAGGAGATCACGTTCAAGGACGTGTTCGAGGTGCTGGGCCTGGTCGACTGGGAAGTGCTGAACGAGCTGTGCGACGCCCTCTTGGAGAAGGACATCGCGACCCAGCTCCGCATTGTCGAGGATATTGTGGCCAGCGGGAAAGATCTTTCCCAGTTTGTTCAGGACATCATCCAGTATTTCCGCAATCTTCTCGTATGCAAGACGGCCGATGCCAAGGAATTGCTGGCGCTGCCCGAGCACGAGGTCGCGGCGATGCAGCAGCGCGCCGATCAATTCTCGTTAACCCGGCTTATCCAAGTCATTGAGCAGTTCGCGGAACTTTCGAAGAATTTCGATTCCCAGCTCGCCCAGCGGATCGCGCTCGAAACGCTGCTGATCCGCGCGTCGAAAGTCGCCGTCGAGATGTCCGTCGACACCGTGCTCGAGAAGCTGGCGCAACTAGGCGCGGGCGGCATTGGGCACGGGGCGCCGCCCCCCGGTCCGGCGCGAGAGCGTGCGCAGAAAAAACAGGAGCCGTCCAGCCCCCCTAAGAGGGCGCCGGGGCCTCGTGGGGCGCCGGCGCGGCCCCCTGACTCTGAATTCCGGTCCCCGCCAAAACGCGCAACGGCCACGGCAGACAACCTGCGGGAGCTGTGGGTGCGCATCACGGAAACGGCCGGCGTGGAAAACCTCAATCTCGGGATTTGGCTCGGGCAGGCAAAACCTGCCGGTCTCGAGGGGGAAACTCTCGTGCTCGAGTTCACCCACGAGCACCGCAACGCGCGCGATTATCTCGAACGCTCCGAGAACCGCCGCATTGTCGAGAAAATCCTGCTTGCGGTCACCGACAATCTGACGACTTACCGGACGGTGCTGAACGGCAGCGCTCCCGCGCCCTTGCGGCAGGAAACCCAAACACGCGCCATGCCGGCAGCCGGGACCGTAAATCCTGAGATGGCCCGACAAGCCCTTGAAGACCCCCATATCGCGAAAGTCGTCGATGTTTTCAAGGGGCGCATTGTCGAGATCAAACACCATGTCAAGGAAGGGCCGGGACCATCAAAGTAGGTTCCTCGCGACTCGCTGCATAGGGATTCCATGCAACAATCTCCATGCTGTTATCGCTCGAGTTCTGAGATCTTTTCCAAGAAGTTCAGCGTGAAGTCCGGGGGATTCTGCGGGACTTGTGCGTCCCATCGGTCCCTGGAGTCTCTTTCCGGAAAAGAGGGCCTCAGTGAGACGCCGTCCCTGCGGTCCGCGGCCCCTATTGAGCGGTCAGAGCTGATACGGGCGCCATCCCGGGCACACTCCAGGGCGCTTCCTTGTGCAAACCGAAAAATACCTGCAGATCAACACCTGATTTCATTATAATCGGGGCGAAGCCATCGGACATGTTGTGAGAAGGAGAATTCCTTTGCGATTACGTGTACATGCGAAATACTTCACGCTGCTGTTGGCACTGGCGGCTGCGGCGGGGTGCGCCACGATAGGAATGCCCGGGGAAGGGGCCGTCATCCGGGCGAAAGACAAGGTCATTCGCTCCCTGGTGCACATCCGCCCCGTCAAAGAGTCCTTCGCGAGCGGCCAGAAAGAGGAATACGTGGTCGAAGGCAGCGGCTTCATTATCTCGCGCGACGGGTACGTGGTGACCAATGAGCACGTCGCCGGCGAGACCACCCTTGTGCGCTGCGTACTCTATGATAAGACCGAGGTCGGCGCGGAGGTGGTGGGCACGGACCCGTTCACGGATATCGCGGTGTTGAAGCTGCACGGGGACAGGACGGACTTGCCGGCCGCGAAGCTGGGGAATTCGGACCACATTGAACCGGGTCAGACGGTGCTGGCCCTCGGCAGTCCCCATGGCCTGTCGCGTTCAATATCCAAGGGAATTGTCAGCGTCACCGATCGGTACCTGGGCGAGGAGGGGCCTCGTCCAGCCCCGTACAACACGTGGATCCAGACGGACGCGGCCATCAATCCGGGCAACAGCGGCGGTCCTCTGGTGAATCTCCGGGGAGAGGTTATCGGGATCAACACGCGGAAGCTGTCAGGCGCCGAGAACGTGGGCTTCGCCATCCCCATCAATGCGGCGAAGGAAGTGATTGACGCCATCATCAAGCATGGGCGCGTGCCGCGAAGCTGGATCGGCGTGCGCTTGCAAGAAATGACAAGCAAGACGGAGGATCCCACCCAAAAGGGCGTCGTGGTTGGCGATGTGGACCCCCTCGGCCCGGCCGCCGAGGCCGGGCTCGCGCCGGGTGACGTAATTGTTGCCGCGAACGGAGAGCCGGTTCACGCCCGTTTCGAGGAAGACCTGCCTAAGGTCTTGAAACGCATTGCCGATCTCCCCGTGGGCACGGTGACGACGTTTACCGTGCAACGGGGCGGCGAGACGCGCGATATCGCCATACAAACCAAGGAAGAACGCGACTACAAAGGCGAAGAGGTCGAGTTCCCTGCGTGGGGGTTTACGGCGGCCGATCTTACGCCCGAGATCGTGCAAGCCGCGCGCCTGCCTTCAGACCGCGGGATTGTCATCGCGGGTGTCGAGGTGGGCACGGTGGCGGCGCAGGCGGGTATCCGGGCGGGAGACATTGTGCTCAGCGTGGACGGCAAGGAGATTGCTCACCTGGCGGAGTTCAAAGAGATGTACGAGGCCATCAAGCAAGCCGGGAAACTCCTGGTGTTGTTGGATGTCAAGCGGGGAGCGCTGACGCGGTTTGAACTGCTCAAACTGGAGCCCGGCGCGGAGAGCGCAGGCGCGCCGGAACAAGAAAACGAAACCGGCGCCGAAAATGGAGACAATCTCAATGAGGAAGGATAACCTCGTTGTCTGGATAGGATTTGTTCTGGGTTTCGCGGGGGCGGCGCTGGCAGGGGCAGAGGAGGCCGTGTTCTCTCCGCCGTTTGTACAGGCGCGGCGAGAGGCCATCGCGCCGGCCATCTGTCTGCTCAGCTTCACCGCGGAGGTCGAGTCGCAACGGACGGGTGAGCTCCAGAAACGTTCGACCCGCGCCCTCGGGCTCATCGTCTCGCCGGAGGGGCTGGTCATGACCCATGGCCACATGCAATCCGACAAGTCCGGTCCGTCTGACATACGGGTGAGCGTGGGGGAAGGGGAAGATGAGAAGGAATACGACGGCGTCTTCCTGAAGAAGCCGGACGACATAAACGTCTGCTTCGTGCAAATTCAAGGGCAGGATGGAGAACGGTTCCCGTATGTGAACTTCGCCACGGGCACGGAGCCGGCCCTGGGCGAGTCCGTACTGCTTTTGGGCATCATGGGGGAATCGCTGGATTTCGCCCGCGGCGCGCTGGTGCGCATGGTCAGCGCCGTTCTTGAAAAGCCCCGCATGACCTATTGCCTTGACGATGCGATCCCCTTCGGATATGTGGGCGCGCCCGCGATCGACGCGCAAGGCCGCATCCTCGGAGTCATCGGCTATGACCTCTCTGCTTCCGAAGGAGGGGAACTCTACGTGCGCAGCGGCCACCCCCTTGTATACCAAGCCTCTCTTTTCGCCAAGTACATCAAGAATCCGCCCACCAAGGACACGGTGGAGTCCGAGAAAGAGGGTGCCTGGCTGGGGATATTCTCGCAACCGTTGACGGACGACCTGGCCGAGTATTGGGGTCTGCCCCAGAAAGGCGGCGTTGTTGTCGCCACGGTCGTCGAGGGTTCGCCCGCGGAGACGGCGGGTTTTCAGCGGGGCGACGTGGTTACCAGTTTCGACGGGACGCCCATGCGCGCGAAAAAGAACAACGAAATCGTCGGATTCACCAAACTGGTGCGCGAAACCGGCATCGGGCGTGCGATCCCGGTCAAGATCCTGCGTAAAGGCGAGCCCATGGACATCACGGTGGTGTTGACCGCGCGCCCCGTCTCGGCAAAGGACGCCGAGGAATTTGTGGATGACACGTTTGGTCTCACCGTACGCGCATTGACAACCGATGTCCGCATCCTGCTCAATCTGCCGGATGATATTCAGGGCGTGATCGTGCGGCGGGTGAAATCCGGCAGTCATGCCCATCTTGCGGGAATGCGGCCGGGCGTTATCATCTTGCGTTTCGGCGAGTATCCGGTCAGCAGTATCGGCGACTTCGAGACCGCGGTGAACAAGGTGAAGGAAGAGAAGCCGGCCGAGGTGCCGGTGTTCTGCCGCGCCGGCGCGCGCACGGGATTCTTCCGTCTTCAGCCGCGCTGGGAGTAGTTTTTGATGCGGTCCTCGTGTACACGAGCAGTAGCGCTGGGTCTCTGTATCGTAATGGCCGGCTGCCAGGGAAGGTCCGAGCCGTCGCCGCAAGACCTCATGGCGCAGGCAGAGTTCCTGGTGCGCGAGGCGCGCTGGGCCGACGCCATTCCCGTGCTCAAGGAATACTTGTGCGCGAATCCCGAGGATTCCGGGGCACATTTCTATCTCGGGCGCTGCTGGCTCAATGTTGCGGAGTTCAACAACCGCCAGGGCCCGTGGCTGGTTCTCGCCGAGGGCGAACTCCGGCTGGCCGTCCAACTGTTTGAGCAGCACGAGCGCGTCAGCACCATCGAGCGTTTCTCAAACGAGTATTTCGAGACGATCTGCCACCTCGAGCGCGCCAAGGTTTACCTGAGGCAATTGGCGTTTCTGGCGGGAAACCGCGGCCGTCTCGCGGGCGCAACCGCCCATAGCGTCATTGCTGACCTGCGGCAAGCCGTCGCTGATGCCAAGGCCATCGACGCGGATTCGCCCGACGTCTGGGCCTTCGAAAAGTTGCTTTCCTCCCTCGAAGAACCCCCAGTCCAGAGACCGGCCGAGCCTGGAAAAAAGCTCTAAGTACCATTCCGGCAGATAGTTAGCCGCAAAGACCGGAACCCATTCCCGCCTACCGTGAAATGGTGATAGGGGAATCTGTTTACGTATGAGCATTTTGCTTGATCTTTCCACTTATTCATGTTAATCTATTTTTAGAGATTTTAGAGAGGCAAGGCCCTATTAAGAAACAAGACGCGGATTAGATAGGTTTCAACGTCGTGCAGCGCTCTTATTAAAGGGGAGGAGGCCGCCGTGTTTCGCCTGTCGTGGTTCGTAGTAGGCATGTTTCTGGGGTGTTGTCTGGCAATTGCCGCAGCCACGCAGGCACGCGATAGCCAGTCCCACGTCACCGCCTCACCCATCTCCGTCATCCTCAGCGTCGTCCGGGGAAACTAGGGTCTGTTCCTCGAAGGCGTGTAGAAAACGCGTCCGCGTGCCGATTTGGCACTCTCCCCAGTAATCTGCTAATAGGCTGCCATTTTGACAAACAAAAACCTTCATTTTGACTTCCCTCCTTGCCTTTTGGGCAACAAAGCGCTCTGCGCGGGCCGGGTCTGTGATCGGTGTTGAAGTATAAAGAGATGTTCTGTAAGCTCTTACATTTTTGTTGACACTCTGGCACGGCGTTTGCTAAAATCTGGCAATCGGGCGACATCTCCAAGCAATACCGCGTGCCAGAGCGGTGCCAAATTGGCTTTGAGATGATGAAGAAGGCGCGTTCCTTCGAGCTCGAGACGATGTGATTGAGGTGCAAGGTTTAGAAAACCCGCAATGCCGGCGCGAGGGTGCGCTTCGCGGCGGCAAGAACAAGGGAGTACACACAATGAAAGTTCGACCGTTAGCAGATCGGCTGCTCGTCAAGCGGGAGGAACCCAGCGAAACTGTCCGGGGCGGCATCATCATCCCCGACACGGCCAAGGAGAAGCCCCAGGAGGGCAAGGTTGTGGCTGTGGGCCCGGGCCGCCTCGATGAAGACGGCAAGCGGATTCCCATGGAAGTCAAGAAGGGTGACCGTATCCTCATGGGCAAGTACGCCGGAACGGAAGTCAAGATTGATGGCGAAGAACACATCATCATGCGCGAGGAAGACGTGCTCGCGATCATCGAGTAACGGGCATGCCGCCCGGTGCTGGCGCGTGATGAGATATAAGGAGGTTTGAAAACGATGGCTGCAAAGCAACTTCAGTTCGGCGAAGATGCACGACGCGGCGTGCTTGCCGGTATAACCAAACTGAGTAAAGCCGTGAAATCCACCCTTGGACCCAAGGGCCGGAACGTAGTTCTTGACAAAAAGTGGGGCGCTCCTACCGTGACCAAGGACGGGGTGACGGTCGCCAAGGAAATCGAGCTTGAAGACAAGTATGAGAACATGGGCGCGCAGATGGTGAAGGAAGTGGCCTCGAAGACGTCGGACGTCGCGGGCGACGGGACCACGACGGCGACGGTGCTGGCCGAGGCGATTTACCGTGAAGGTCTGCGCAACGTGACGGCGGGCGCCAATCCGATGTCGCTGAAACGGGGTATCGAAAAGGCCGTGAATGTGGTCATCGAGCAGCTCGCCAAGCAGAGCAAGAAGGTGCGGGGCGAGACCGATGTCATCAAGAACGTGGCCGCTATTTCCGCCAATAGCGATTTTGAGATCGGCAACATCATTGCCGAGGCCATGGAAAAGGTCGGCAACGACGGCACGATCACGGTGGAAGAGGCCAAAGGCATCGAGACCACCCTCGAGGTCGTGGAAGGCATGCAGTTCGACAAGGGCTACCTGTCGCCGTATTTCGTAACCGATGCCGAGGCGATGGAGGCTGAGCTCGAGGACGCGTACATTCTTATCCATGAGAAGAAAGTCTCGACGTTGAAAGACCTGCTTCCGCTGCTCGAGCAGATCGCCAAGAGCGGCAAGCCGCTCCTGGTCATCGCGGAAGACATCGAAGGCGAAGCGCTCGCCACGCTCGTGGTGAACAAGATTCGCGGCACGTTCCAAGCCTGCGCCGTCAAGGCGCCCGGTTTTGGCGACCGCCGCAAAGCCATGCTTCAGGACATCGCCGTGTTGACCGGCGGTCTGGCGATTACCGAGGATCTGGGCCGCAATCTCGAGAGCATCACGCTGGCGGACCTCGGCCGCGCAAAGCGCGTTGTTGTTGATAAAGACAACACGACGATCGTCGAGGGGGCGGGGTCCAGCTCGGAAATCATGGGCCGGATCAACCTCATTCGCCGCCAGATCGAGGAGACCACGTCGGATTACGACCGCGAGAAGCTCCAGGAACGGCTGGCCAAGCTCGCCGGCGGTGTTGCGGTAATCAGCGTGGGGGCCGCGACCGAAATCGAGATGAAAGAGAAGAAGGCGCGCGTCGAGGACGCCCTGCACGCCACGCGCGCGGCCGTCGAAGAGGGTATCGTGCCTGGCGGCGGGGTCGCCCTGCTGCGCTGCATCGAGGCGGTCGAGAAACTGAAGCTCGATGTGGAGGACGAGGCCACCGGCGCGAAAATCGTTGCCCGTGCCCTCGAGGAGCCGCTTCGCCAGTTGGCCATCAACGCCGGCGACGAAGGGGCGACGGTTGTCCAGGAAGTCAAGTCGAAGAAGGGCGCGATGGGCTACAACGCCGAGACGGGCGTTTTCGAAGACTTGTTGAAAGCGGGCGTGATTGACCCGACCAAGGTCACGCGCACGGCCCTGCAGAACGCTTCGAGCGTGGCCAGCTTGTTGTTGACCACCGAAGTGCTGATCGCCGAACTTCCCGAACCGGAGAAGGCGCCGGCCGGCGGTCCCGGCGGCGGCGCGGACATGTATTGATCCGCGGTAAGCGCGCTGAACGTCTATTCCCCCGCTCCGGCATGGGCCGGGCGGGGGTCTTGTTTACTTGGCGGGGGCCGGGGCTGCTTCGGCCATCACGGGTTCCATGGCGTATGTGAACGAGAACTGGTGTCTGTCTCGGGCCGGCGCGATCTTTGTACCGTCGCAGAGTTTCCCCAGAGTGGGGCTGTACGTGAACACATCGACGCGGTCTTCGCCGGGCACGAACCGGTAGACCCGGAAATAGCCCTCCCGGTAGTCGGACATCAGTTCGTGGACGGTGTTTCCGCCCGCGCCCGCAGCCGTCTGGTAGCAGGACTGGGTGCGGCTCTGGTCGCCGCTGAGGATCATGAACAGGTTCCCGTGTTTGGAGAAACACTTCTCCCACATCTGCTGTGGGGAGTTTCCGGCACCGCCGTGGCATTTCTTCCAGGTCATGCGGCCTTTTGGCGCGTCGTAATAATCGTTGCTTTCGACGGGTTTTTCGCGCGGGCCGAGATACATGTGCGTGGAGACAATCACGCGGCGGCCCGGATGCGCGGCAATCACGCTATCGGCCCAGGCCAGCACGTCGTCGGGCGCGTTGCATTCGAGGTGCAGAATGAGAAAATCCATGCCCGCCCCCGAGAACGTTTGCCAACTGTTGGCGTTATTCTTGTACGACCCGCCGTACCAGTCGAAGCCCTCGAAATCCGATGCCGGGAACGCCGCCTGGAAATTGCCGCTGTCGCCGGTTGCGCCGCTCATGTCATGGTTCCCCACGGCCAGGCCGTAGGGGAGCTTCCCGTGCAGCATGGCGAGACTGCGTTCGGCGACAGTCCACTGTTCGGGGGCGCTGTTCTTATCGACGATATCGCCGAGATGAGACACGAAGACGATGTTCTCGTCGTCGATATTGTCGAGGATCCACTGCATCTCGGCAGCAAACACGCCGGGGGCGCCAGCGGAGTAGGCTTGCGTATCGGGCAGAGCGACGATACTGAACGCCCCCTCGGGAAACGGGGGCAGCATCCCGGCTGAAGCGCCGGAAACGATGACCAGACAACACAACGACAGCAGGAACACATTCCGAAAACGCGTCACACTCATTGATGCAGCCCTTCTATTGCGGCCAAAACCGCTGGACCAGACTTGTTGAAGCTTCGCGCACGAGCATGCCCGATTGGGACCCAAGGAACAAGGAGCTTTCGCGCCGGACCTCCGTTGCCCTCTCACCTCAGAGGCGACAGGGCATGAGGCCAGGGGTTGAGGCAGACCGCCGCGTCAAGACCACGACCGCTGATTCAGTTCTCACGCGTGGCGGCTTTCAGCAAGACAGGCGCCCCTTCGGAGGGGCGGAGGGAGGCGTTACCGCACACTCCGGCGCGGGCTATTGGATGGCGTCGAGGAAATGGGCCATGCCGGGGGTTACCGGGGCCTTCTCGGGATAGGTTACGAACTCGACGTGTCCGTCTTTGAACAGGACATTGGCGCCGCCGCCGAATCCGTCTTCAGGAACCGTAACGCGGTCGCTGAGCACCCAGATGGCGGCCTCGGCTTTCGCGGCCGGAGCGGTGCTGTTGATATCGGTCACGCCAAAACGCTCGATGCCTTCGCGCAACCGGCGGATCAAGGTCCCGCCGCTGGTGCCCATGCCGCCGGGCACCGGGATGTCCCGGTCGGCGAGGCTTGGGTCTTGGGTACGCTTCAACTCATCCAAGACAGGCCCGACGCCCAGGACCAACTGCGCGGGGGCGGAGAGGTCCGCGGCCCCGCCCAGGATCTCGAGGGATTCCTGAGGAGCGTCTGCGGCAATCTGGTCGACAGCCCATCCGAGGTACATGTAGCTTCGGGCGGCAAGGCCGAGCCCGCGCGTATCGAGCAAGCGCCCCCCGGCGCCGGCCACGGCGTCAAAGGCGCCGTCAAAGGACGAGCTTTCCGCCAGACCGGGGCAGATGAAGGCGGCGGGATCAATGACATAGTCGGGATAGAGGTCGCCGGGGTTGAGGCAGGGCAATACCAGAAACGCACGGCCGCCTGCCGGTTCACCGGTATTCGAGACGAGCCGGGTCTCGGTTGCGTATAGGGTGGGATAGTTGCCGTGCGCGTCTTCACGGGCGAACATGGCGCTGGCGAGTCCCAACTGCTTTAGGTTCGCGGCGCAATCGTTGCGGGAAACGAACCCCTTTGCGTGGGCGAACGCGGGCAGCAGGATGGCGATAAACAGCCCCAGAATCGCCAATACTATCAGCAATTCCAGGAGCGACATGCCTCGGTTTCGCATCGTTTCCATCTCCAATAGACACGGAGCGCGGTTTCACACGCTATTATAGACGAAATCCCCGCCTTTTCTATTCATCTTCCCCAGCAAGGACCGGCACGGTGCCCTAACCCCTTCACTCTGTGTACTTTACCACAAGCCGGGCGGTTTGCCAAGGCCTATTGGGCGCATATATTCAGATTTGCGGGATAGCTTCGGGCTGCGGATATAGGGTTTCCAGGCGCTTGAGCACGTCCTCGGTGAGCGTCAGGTCGAGGGCTTTGAGGTTCTGCTGTAGTTGTTCGACGCGCGACGCCCCGAGGATCACACTGCTAACATTGGGGTTTTTCAGGCACCACGCAAGGGCCAGTTCCGCCGGGCTTACCCCGAAATCTTTCGCGATGGCAACCAGCTCCTGGCCCTTCTGCTTGTTTTCCTCGTTCCAGTACATGGCTTTGATGACGAGGTTCTGGCGGTCGTCGGCGGCCCGGGAGCCCTTTGGCGGCTCTTCACCCGGTTTGTATTTGCCGGTAAGCATGCCGTGGGCGAGCGGCGAGAAGATGACGTTACCGATGCCTTCCTCGGCGGTGGTAGGAAAGAGGAGCGTTTCGGGGTACCGGTACAGCAGGTTGTAGCGGGGCTGGCTGACGGCGATGGGGCGCGCGCCGAGCTGTTTGGCCAGTTCGTTGGCGCGCACCATCATCGGCGCGGGCCATTCGCTCACCCCCCAGTAGAACACTTTGCCGGCCCGGATCAGGTCTTCCATCGCGAGGATGGTCTCTTCGAGCGGCGTTTCCGGGTCGGGGCGGTGGCACATGTAGCAATCCACGTATTCCATGCCCAGACGCCGGAGACTCTTGTCGCAGGACTCCTTGATGTGTTTCGCCGAGAGGCCGCGATCATTGGGGTCGCCGCTCATGGGCGCCCACACTTTGGTGAGAATGAAAAGGTCCGAACGTTTCGCGCCGGCGACGAGTTTGCCGAGAGCGGTCTCTGCTTCGCCTTTGTTGTACGCGTCGGCCGTATCGAAGTAATTGATGCCGGCGTCAAGGGCGGTCTTGACCAACGCCTTGGACGTTTCGGCGTCCGAGGTGAATCCGACGGTCAGATACGTTCCCAGACTCAAGGAACTCACTTTCGCGCCCCATTTTCCGAGCTTACGGTACTCCATGGTGCTTTCCTTTCTTCTGGCTCTGAATCCTTGCTCCCGATAGCAGACGCGCTCTTTTGGCGCACGGGCGCGCCTGTCAGTGAGAGGCCAATCTTATCATTCAACGGCGGGATGCTCAAGGAAGGCCTTCCGGGGACGGTCTTGCAGCCGGGTCAGCTCCTCCAAAGCCTATCCCGGGAAGGCGCGAATCCGTCCGGCCGGGTCCCGGTGTTACCTGCTCCCGGCGTCCTGTTGCGGGGAATCGGCGGCGGACCACATGGCCTTTACGGTCTGGGCGCCTGCCTTGGGGCGGCGGTGAAGGTCAAACAGGCCATAGGCGCAGCGCATTTCGTAGATCCGCGTATATTTCCGGTGAACGTCAGAATCGGCAAAGCACCAAATGAACGCTCCCGCGAACCCGGGTTCCTTCGTGAAGGTTTCCCATTCCGTCTTGAGGAGTTCGGCCTGAAATGGCTCGCCCGGGAAGTAAGACGTCATGAGGCCCCGCAGTGCCCATGACCCGAACTCCGTGACCAGGATGGGCTTGCCGGGATGCCGTTCGCGCAGTTCGGCGAAGCTGGAGCGAATGCGCTCGGGGGCGGCCGAGAGTCCCCTGACATCCGGGGGGTCTACGCCGAGATAGACATTGACGGAGTTGAGGTCGGTCTTGTCCAGCACCACGTCTTTGGGCCACTCGTTACTCGGTTCGATGACGGGGCGCGTTGGATCCAGCTCATGCGCAAGGTCGACCAATTGAAGATTTCCCTTGGCCACCATTCTTGATATTTGCTCGTATTCTTTGCCCTTTTCGCGGGGATGGATGCGGTTCTCGTTGCTGACGCTCCACAGGATGATGCTGGGATGATTGCCGAGCGTGAGAATCATTTCTTCGAGCTGGGCCTTTGCGGCATCGAGGTTCTTGGTGGAATGCCCGATCCGGCCCCATTGGTAAAGAGGCACTTCGCACACGGCAAGAAAGCCCCACTGGTCCAGGGCGTCGTAGGTGTCCTTCGAATAAGGGTAGTGGCAGCGAACCGCGTTAGCTCCCAGTTCCTTTATGAGGGCGAGGTCTCGTTCGAGCCCCATACCTACGGTGGTCATCCCGGAACCGGGGTAGTTCTCGTAGCGATTGACTCCCTTTATGAGGATAGGCTTTCCATTGAGCATGAGGTGGTCGGCGGTCACCGTGACGGTTCGGATACCCACCGGGGACTGCCAGGTGTCGTGGCAGCGGTCTCCCTTGGCTTCTCTCAGCTCGATGGTCAGGCCGTAGAGATAGGGTTCGTCCGGCGACCAGCGTCGAGCGTCCGGCACGGGCAGGGTAATCTCCGCCGGTGATGGCTCCGCGGGGAGTTCGATGCGTGCGGATGCGGCTTCCGTCCGTCCGGCGTCGTTCAATCGGGCGACGGCATACAGGGCGGCTCCGGGCTGCGCGCCTTGCGCTATCTCGATGCGCGCGCGCACGAGGGCGGGCTCAGCAAGGGCGTCCGTGGCGATGGTCACGGCCCGGATGTGGGTGCGTTCCCGCACAACCAGCCGCACGGGACGGTACAGTCCGCCGTGGTGCCACCAATCGTGGCGTTCCATCGGAACGCGCTCGATGAGTGACTTGTTGTCTACAGAGACCGCAAACACGTTCTCCTCGCCGAAGCGGAGGAGTTCGTGGACGGGGAAGCTGAACTGCGTGTACCCGCCTTCGTGCGCGCCTGCCTTGGTCCCGTTGACGTAGAGTGCGGTGCGGTAGTTGGCGCCATCGGAGACAAACTCCACATACCGGTCCGCCCATTCCCGGGGGATGAATACTCTCCGGCGATACCAGCCCTGGCCTTCGTAGCTCCAAAGGTCTTCGAACTGCGTATTCCAACTCCCGGGAACCTCGATATCCCACCACAGGGAATCGTCGAAAGCAGGGTTCATCCAGCCATAATGCTTGTCTTCGTTGGTCTTTTCGGCAGCCGGGGGATTCCCTGGCCCTTCCTGAAGAAACGCATGATTCGTTTCAATTTCCTCGAACGCGGGGAAGAAACGCCACATTCCGTCCAGGCTGAGGGAGAAGGGAGTGGGGGACTCCGGAACGGAACCGGGTTCCACGGGCAGCGCGGTCAATGCCAGAGCACTTGAAGCAAGCCACAGGAACATATTGCACATGATGACGTCCTCCCCGATTGTGCGGCCATTCTTTGGTTGCGACAGACGCTGATTTGAATCTCCCGCTTCCGCATCCGTGCGAACCGTATTGTACTGACTTCGAAGGATAAAGAGGAACTATTCTGTCCTGGCGCTCGACCCTGCCGCAACCAGACCGTGCGTGGCCGCATGCCGCCTTCGAAACAGGGACCTGAATCCTGCCTGCCGTATTGAGCGGTCCGGCAAAGGTCACTACAATGGGCCGCAGTAATCCGGCGGCGGTCGCAAACCGTGTCTCTTTGGGGCTCGCCGGGCAAACGCAG
This sequence comes from Candidatus Hydrogenedentota bacterium, assembly GCA_035416745.1. Classification (NCBI taxonomy): domain Bacteria; kingdom Pseudomonadati; phylum Candidatus Hydrogenedentota; species Candidatus Hydrogenedentota bacterium. The sequence continues at coordinate 14,587 of DAOLNV010000038.1, forward strand.
CGGAGGGCCAGATGCCATGATGTGCTCCAGGCGCGTACGGTTCGCGGGGACTGTTCTGCTGGTCGCGCTTTTCCTCGCGGGTGATGCTGTTGCGGCCTCTCGAATGGACAGGTACTACGCCTACCCCGCGCAGGAAGACGCCCATGGCGTGATCGCGCCCTGGTATGCCGCGCAGAACGGTCAGTGGGACTTCCGGGTCCGGATCGCCGCAGAAACGCTGAAGCGATACCCGTGGACGGAGCCTTCCCGCGCCGTGGCCGCAGCGCCGGAATTCGTCTTCAGCGGTGCGTGGAATATCGCGCCCGACGGAACCATTTCGATTCCACCCATTGACGATTGGGCCACCGGCGATCTCGGCCAGCGCGCCGCGTACGTAATCTCGGGGCTCGTCGATTACTACCGGTATTCGGGCGACCCGGCCGCGATCGCGTTGTTTTCGGTCACCATCGACACGTTGTTGGACCATTGCCTCACCGGGGCCGAGCATCCGTGGCCGGAGTTCCTCATCAGCGTGCCTGTCAAGGGAAAGCCGTACGGCAAGTGCGACGCCAATGGCATGATTCAGCTCGACATCACCGCCGAGGTTGGTATTGCGCTTGTGAGAGCCTATCAGGTGACCGGCAACGCGCGCTGGTGGGAAACAGCCAAGCACTGGGCCGATTTGTTCGCCGAGCATTGCGCCCCGGCCGCTGACCGCGCGCCGTGGCTTCGTTATGCCAACCCTGAATCCGCGCCTTGGCCGCAGGAGACTCAGATGACAGGGGGCGTGGTGTTTGTTCTGGCGTTTCTTGATGAAGTCATTCGGCTCGGGTACGTGGGCGGCGGAGAAAGCGTCGTTGCGGCCCGCGACGCGGGCCTCGCGTACCTGCGCGATGTGCTGTTGCCTGACTGGACCGTGAACGACGTGTGGGGACGCAACTACTGGGACTGGCCCAACCCCGTGCAGGCGGAAAACGTCACGGAATTCGCCGTGCGCTATTTCATGGAACACCCCGGCGTATTTCCCAACTGGCGCAACGATGCGCGCAATGTCATGAGCCTGTTCCTCAATCATTCGTGCGTGTCTCCGGACTCGAACGGCGACACGTTCAGCGGCGCGTGGGCGTATCCGGAAGGTTGTGGGTGTTGCGGCCGTTCGCTGTGGTACGGTCCTATGGAATTCGCCACGGTGTACGCGCAGTACGGCGCGCTCGCCGGGAGCGCGTGGGGACGCGAGATGGCGAGGCGGCAGCAGCTCCTGGCCACCTACGATTGCCGCGAGACCGGCGTGGTCGAAGACAACATTGACGGCGGCGCCATCGTGGCGGGGGCCTGGTTCAAGATTGCGCATCCGATGGCCTTGAAACATGTCCTTGGCACGATGGCCTGGATGCCGGAGACGCTGGGGGCGGCGCGCGAGAATCACATCATGCGCACCTCGTCCGTGGTGCGTTCCGTCGTCTACGGCAAAGGGGAGGTCAGCTACGAGACGTTCGACGCGCCCGCGAACACGGTCGACGTGGTCCGCCTGGCATTCGAGCCCGGGGACGTGACGGCAAACGGCGAAGCGCTGTCGAGACGCGCCGTTCTTGACGCCAACGGATACACGAGTACCCGGCTGCCGTCGGGCGACGCCGTCGTGTCCATCCGGCACGATGGTTCGACGCGCATACGCCTCGCCGGCGCCGATCCGCAAGAAATGACGGACGACGCGGCGCTGGCCTATACGGGCGAATGGGCCAGCGTCAGCGATGCGGCCAGTTTTCAAGGCGGTTACCGGACCGCGGCAACAGCCGGCGCGGAAGCCGCGTGGACGTTCTCGGGCAATCAGGTGCGCGTTATGGGCGGCGCAGGACCCAATGGCGGCCTTGCTGACGTGTACCTCGACGATGTGAAACAACTGGCGGGCATCGACTGCTGGAACCCCGCTGAGAGGCAGCAGCAGGTCTTGTATTACAAGAACGGCCTTGAACCCGGGGAACACAGAATCGGAATCGTCGCCCGCGGCGCCCGCAATCCCGTATCCGGCGGAAGCGCCGTGTATATTGACGCCATCCAGTGGTCGGGGGCAGTTCCTGACGCCGCGACCCCCGAGACGGTATACGGTTCCGGGAGCGGTCCGGCAGGCGCCCAACGCATGATTTGCGGATACACCGGCCGGGCGGGACACGTGGACAGCCTCGGTCAGACGTGGCTGCCCGCCACGGAGGTCGTTGCCCGGCTCGGCAACATGGCCGATTCCGTAGCTGGCACTTGGCTGACCACGCCTCAAGCGGATGTCATCCGGGGAACACCCGACCCCGAGTTGTACCGGTACGGAATCCGCGCCGCCGAGTTCTGGGTAAATGTGACCGTTGGGCCGGGCGTCTACCACGTCCGCCTCAAGTTCGCGCAGACGGTTCAGGAGAATCCCAAGGAGCAAGCCGTCACCGTGCGTATTAACGGGCTGGAAGTTGTCTCGGCGATGGATGTGGCAGCTACGGCAGGCGGACTCGCGAAGGCGGTAGACCTTGTCTTCAACGACATTCAGCCGCAGCACGGGGTCATCGAAATCCGGTTCTCGAACCCCTTTGGGCTTCGCGCGGCGGTGCAGGCTATTGAGATTGGGCCTGGTCCGGGCGGAGAGGGGGCTGCGCCCGTATCGGTAGCGGCCGACGCGGCTGGCCCGGCGGGCAACCTGTTGCTCAATCCCGGTTTCGAGTACGGCGTGCCCGAGCTACGCGCCAAAGAGGGCGGAACATCTAAACGGTTCGCCTGGACCTGCGAGGGGGTCGGCCCCAGCGAAAGCTACGTCTACCCCGAATCCGTGTACATAAAACATCCCGCGCTGGGCTTGCCCGACCCGCGTTCGGGGCAGGAAGCGTTGCGGACGCACAGTTCCGGCAACGGCCGCACGCGCGTGTACCAGGACGTCGGCGCGCAGCCCAACACGCCCTATGCCGCGGCCGTGTGGGCCAAGACCGTGGACTTGGCGGGACAAGGGTTTGGGGCGAACCCCGGCGACTTGGTGCGTCTTATCGTCGCCGAACTCGCCGCCGATGGCCGTGTCCTCGCCGAACATTCGAGCCCCGGCATCGCCAAGGCCGCGCCCTACCAGCGCCTCGAGGCGGGGTTTACCACGTCGGCCGATACGGCCGGCTTGCGATTCGTGCTCGATACCGCTATCGGGTGTACGTTTGAACAAGGGCACGCCGTCTTTGACGATTGTATGCTCGCGCGAACCGGCGGCATTTAAGGGAATACGGCAAAATGTGCCGGGGCGGGGATGCCGCGTCCCGGTTCCGTTGCGGTTCCACGGCGCGCTTTGGGTGTCGCGTCATTTGAGATTTGCCGGTATAATCTGTTCAAATGCATACTGACAATGCTTACGGCCGCATTGACGGCACGTTGGTGATATTTCCGAGCTCGCCAGGCGCCGCCGGCACGCGCGGTGCCGCATAACAGCCTGGTGCGGCGTGACGCATAATGAGGAAAATCCATGGCACACGGTAGTCTATCGCGCGTCACTGCGCTGGCGTTCCTGATCTGCTCCATTGCGTTTGTCGCGGCAGGGGAGGACCCCAATCCGCCGAGCATCCGTTCATCGTCGGGCGCGTGGCCGATCCGGCGGCAATGGACTCCCGCGGAAGCAAAGCATTACGCCGAGTGGGTCCAGCACATTTATGTGATGAAGACCAAGGGAAGCGTAGAGCAACGCACGGCCAAGCTTGAGCGCATTCTGACCGACCCCGAGATGAACCTGCTGGAAGACCCGGAGTTCGCCGGCAAGGGGTCAAATCCCCAATTGCCCCGCGGCGTTATCCGCACCATGAACAGCATGATGGATTGCGGCAAGTTTACGGCGTTCATACCGGCCTATTACGCCTACCGGCGTGCGCTGCCCTGGATGACGGCCGTTGTGACCGCGGGCAAAGGCGACATCCGCACGTCCCCGTTCAACATCCCCGTGGGAAGCGTCAACAGCCTTGAATACCGGTCGGCGGGCAAGTTTTTCAAGAACGCCGTGGGCTGGTTTATCTCGGGGAACTACCGCGTGAACCTCAACGAGCGCAACGCAGAGCTATCCGACACGGTACCCGTGGCTATCGGCCGCCAGCATCTCATGCCTGGGTGCATCAACTACGTGGACGGGCACTGTTTGGTTCTCGCGGATGTTTCGGAGTATGGCGAGCTGCATTTCCTGAATTGCAGCACGACGCCCACGCGCGACATCTTCACGTACAACGGGATGAATACGGTGGCGGGAATCACGCCGCGCGGCAGCGATCCGGACAACGAATGGAACGGATGTTTCCAGGGGTTGCGCGTTTTGCGCTATCCCATCGCGGATACCGATTCGCGCGGCCGGGTGATTCGTGTCCGCCGGCGCACCAATGAGGAAATGAAGGAGTTTGGCTTCTCGACTGAGCAGTACGACATCATCCGCGAGATCTACACCAAACAGTACATTACCGAGGGCGAATTGAAACCGCAGAGTTTTCACGACCTCATCCGTCTGCGCATGAAGACCGTGGACTCGATTGCGCCGCTCAAGTTCATGGAAGAGTACGCTGACGAACTGCTCGAGGTGTATGTCTTGCGCGAACAGTTTGTGCAAGACGCGTGGCGCGACGTGCGCGTCAATGGCTGGATCACGTATCCCGAGGAGCTCCCAGACGAAAACATCTTCCAGGCGTTCGGCCGCTGGGAGACATGGAGTTCGCCGTCGTCCGACGTCGATCGCCGGAACAAATACTTTTATCTCGCGGACTGGCTTGAATACGCCATCCGCCTGTTTGGCCTCGTTCCTTCGTTTGTCGATCAGGCCGGGTTGGAGAAGTACGATATCCAGAGTCAATCCGATCTTGCCAAAGCGCTGCTCGCGGAGAAGAACCGCATCTTCGCCGAACGGAGCATGGAGTACACGAATTCCGCGGGCAAACAGGTCCGCTTGACGCTTCTGGATATCGAGGAGCGGCTGTACGATCTGTCGTTTGACCCGAATCATCCGCCGGAACTGCGCTGGGGCGCGCCACTGGGCAGCGAGGAACGCGCGTCGGCGCCGCAGACCTGCACGCCGGTCCCGGGCGGCGCCAAAGTCGCCATGGAGGACGCCTATTGCTGGCAGGCGTTCTACCGCTCCCTGGGACAGCGCGAGACGGAGCTGAGCTGCCTGCGCGGAATGTTCACGAGCGGCTATCCGATTCGCGACAAGCTCGATGCGCAGGTCGCAAAATGGGTCCATGAGACGTCGATCGCCGCTGTTGACGAAGCCGCGGCCCCTCTGGAAATGCAGCCGGCGCAGCCCAGTGAACAGTTTCCGGCAACGGAGGCGCAGCCTGTGTCCAGCGGCACGGGTTCGCCGGACGAGGGAGCCTCTGCCGAACCAAGCCTTTCTCGCGATGGCGGGGCCGGCGGAGCATGGAAGTACACGGACGCCTCGGATGAAGGCCGGAAGTCCGGGCGGAGATCGGCTTCCGGGGCGAACAGGCGGCGTTACCCGCGGCGCAATTAAGGGGAGCATGCGCATGATTCTTGGGAGGTCGCTCACTCTGCGAGGACGGCTGTTTGCGTGGTTTGCGTTCCTGGCACTGGCGCCGGCCGCCGCGTTCGCGGCGGACCCCAATCCTCCGTCCATCCATTCGGACCGGGGCGCCTGGCCGATCAGGCGGCAATGGACGGTGGAAGAGACCCGGCACTTCGCCCAATGGATCCAACACATATACAAGGCGAAGACCGAGGGCGGGCAAGAACAGCGCCTCGCCAGGATCGAGCGCATACTGACCGACCCGCAGATGAACCTATTGCTCGATCCCGAGTTTGCGGGCGAAGGATGCAACGGCCAACTCGACCTTGGCGCCATACGCGCCATGCACAGCGTCCTCGACTGCGCGAAGCTCACCGTCTCACTCAGCACGTATTACGCTTACCGGCGCGGACTGCCCTGGATGTTCAGCTACGTCCGCGCATGTGATGGGGGCGACGTACGCACCGCCGACTACACCATTCCCGCCGGCGAGATGAATTCGATGCGGTATGGCTCCGTGGACGCGTTTATCCGCGACGCGCTCACCGGCACCTGCACCGGGAATTTCCGCGTCGAGTTGAATCGGGAGCGTTCCGAATTATCCGACACGCTTCCTGTGGCGATCACTCGGGAGTATCTCGTTCCCGGGTGCTTGTATTACCTGGACGGCCACGTGTTGGTGCTGGCGGGGGTCTCACCCTACGGCGAACCCCGGTTTCTGGACGCGACCACGGCGGCGTCGCGCGACGTCTACGCGTTCAACGGGCTCAATTCCGTCTCTGGAATCACCCCGAGACGTTCCGGCGCGCCGGGCCAGGAGTATGCGGGGTGTTTCCGGGGGTTCCGCGTCTATCGCTGGCCCATCGCCGAGGTAAACGAGGACGGCGCGGTGATCCGTGTGCGCCGCCGGACCGACGACGAAATGCGGGAGTTCGGGTTCTCCACCGAACAGTACGACCGGATGGCCGAACTGGTGGCGACCCAGCGGATTGTCGAAAGCCGCATCGCGCTCGACAGCTTTCATCAGTTCGTCCGGTTTCGTTTGCGTACCACGAAACGGCTGAACCCGGCCGCCGACCTGAAAGTGTTTGCCCGGGAAATGGTAGCCCTGCTTGAAGAACGGGAACGGCGGGTCCAGGATGCCTGGCGGGACGTCAACGAGAACGGTCCCATCCCATTTCCCGAAGACCGGGCCAACGGCAACGTTTATACCGCGGGCGGACGCTGGGCGGAATATGCCACAGCCTTCGCCGACACCGAGTGCCGGGCCAAGTATTTCGGTCTTGCCGATGATCTCGACACCGCGATCATGTGGTTCGACCTGAGCGTGGAAGACGTGTATCTTGACGGGCTGAACAAACACGCCATCTGGACCCATGCCGACCTTGCTGATGCGCTGCTGCGCGCCAAGAGACGCATCTTCGCCGAGTCCGCGCTCGAGTACATGAATTCCTCCGGGCAGCCTGTTCGCATCACACTTCTCGATGTCGAGAAACGTCTATACGACCTGTCCTTCGACCCGAATCATCCGCCTGAGTTGCGATGGGGCGCGCCGGCGGGAAGTCCCGAGGCCCAATCGGCGGTTCGCAACGACACGCCCTTGCCCGGCGGCGCCGATATGCCGATGGAAGAGGCTTATCGCCGCGAAGCCTATTACCGCTCTCTCACGCACTGGGAACCCGAAAGAAGTTACCTCCAGAAGATGTTCCCGGACGGTTTTCCCGTGCGCGACAAACTCGACGAGATTTTCCGCCGCAAGTGGTTTGACTGTTCTTCGCCCCCCCTTGTTCCCTATAATGGCAAAGCCGCTTGGCTCAAAGAGGCGTCTGTCGTTCGTGAAGACACATCCTCGTTGCTGGGGAAGAACATGCGATAGCCGGCTCGTCCGGTGAATTCGTTACTTGCCGTGGCCGTTTTCCGGACCGGCGTCCGGAATCCTCGGGCGCATTATCCCCTTTTGCGTCCTGCTCGTAACCCATTGATACATAATGGATTGCGGAGCAACGGCGAAGATGGCGGACGTGGAGCTGCTCCGGGGACGGCGCTTGATGCATGCCTTTCATTCTTGGTCTTGCCCGCAAAACCGCAGGCTTCTTGTGCGGCAGGACGGTTTCCGGCGTGGTTTCAAGCGCTGGAGCGAGAAAAAGGGGGGACAAGCGGTTTTTTTGCTCCGCTATGCTTGGGGCGCGCTTTTCTTGGAGTATGATATCCCTTGCGCAAGCTCCGGGGGCGGATGCTGCGACAGGGTGATCGGCATGGGAACGACTGAGGGGGCGGAACTCATTTCCGTTGATACGGCGCCGTGTGGAACGCTCTTTACCCGGCGTGCGGTCGAGCCCCGTGTCTCCAGGCTGGCGCTGGCGCCTGTTCGGGAATTGCGTCACTGTGACTGTTGCAGCCAGGGGAAGCTGGAGGAAGACCGGCCTTTTCTCTCAGGAGACAGGTCAGTGCAACGCCTCGCATTTGTTCACGCGGTTTTTTCGTGGACGAAGCCAGGACATCGTCAGGCGCTCATCCGCCCTTATATGTATGCGACCTCGTGGCAGCCGTGAGGATTGTGGTCCATTGGAACAGACAGGAGACCGTGGCTTATGAGATTACGTGAAGTGAGATTGCCAGTCTTATATGCCGTGTGGCTGCTGGGCGTTTTGATAGCGCCCGGCGCGATTGCCCAGAGCGAGCAGGCAGCCATTCTGGGCGACGAAGAACTCCAAACCCTGGTGGGTCCCATTGCGCTTTACCCTGATTCAATCTTGGCGCACGTTCTTCCTGCATCGACCGCTCCCATCGACGTGGTGGAAGCCGCGCGCTACCTGCGCGAGCACGACGGGAAGGTCGAAGAAGTTCCGGATGTCCCGTGGCTGCCAAGTGTCCGGGCGCTGCTGAGGTTTCCTGAGGTGCTTTACACGATGGACGAGGAGATCTCATGGACCCGGGACTTAGGCGCGGCGGTTGTTGCACAGCAGACTGATGTCATGGAAGCAATACAGCATGTGCGCAAACTGGCCGAAGAGTGCGGCTTGCTCGATACCAACGAAAAACAGGTTGTGCAAGTCGAGCAGGAAGTCATCAAGATCGTGCCGGCGGACCCGGAAGTCATTTATGTGCCCGTATACGACCCTCAAGTTATTTACGTTGAGGAGGACTATGATGACGAGGCAGCTGCGGCGCTTGTCGGGTTCGGCGTGGGTGTATTGGTGGGGGTGGCGTTTGCGGACGACTATTGCGATTGGTATGAACACACCATTTTCCACTATGGCTACTATGGCTGGGCCGACGTCGATATCCATATAGACAATGCGTATGTCTGGCGGCCGGGGCCAGGGGGTGTATACGATCCCCGAGGATTCTACGATCCCAGGGGCGCTCTCGATCCGCGCGGACCCCTAGACCCGCGCGGCCCCGTGGATCCCCGGGGTCCCCTGGACCCCCGTGGCCCCTATGACCCGCGTGGCGTCGCCGATACCCGCGGCCTGGCGGATACCCGTGGCGTCGCCGATACCCGTGGCCTGGCGGACACCCGCGGCGTCGCCGATACCCGTGGCTTGGCGGACACCCGCGGCGT
>DAOLNV010000038.1:23736-27963 GCA_035416745.1 Candidatus Hydrogenedentota bacterium
TGGCGGACACCCGCGGCGTCGCCGATACCCGTGGCTTGGCGGACACCCGCGGCGTGGCGGATACCCGCGGCGTGGCGGATACCCGCGGCCTGGCGGATCCGCGAGGTTACGCCGACCCACGCACCGCCGCCGGAAGCGGAACCTTTGGCACCATTGGGCAGCACAGCTCATTGTCCCGCCAGAGTTCCCGAGGCGCTTCCAGTCTCTCGTCAAGCGGATTCTCGGGCAGCGCATTTTCGGGAGGCGGGCGCAGCGGCGGGTTTTCGGGCGGCGGGCGTCCTGGCGGCGGATTTGCGGGTGGCGGGCGCGGCAGGCGCTAAGGCCTGCGTGAGGGAGTAGACCATGAGACACAACCTGAGCAAACCGGTGTTACTTGTTCTTGTTTTCGCCGCGTGTGCGGCCCTGGCGCAGGAACAGCCGCCCAACCAGCGAGTATTCGAATCGCCGGATGCCGCGGCCAACGCGTTCGTGGCGGCCTGCGAAGCAAACGATACGAAAGAACTCATCGCGATCTTCGGCCCGCTGTTTGCGGCCGAGACCGGGCGAGTCGATGAGTCCGAACAGCGCGCGAACCGGGCTAAGATCGCGGAATTGGCAAAACAGATCCAGCGGCTCGAGGAACGCTCCGATTCGCAGCGTGTTCTGCTGCTGGGTAGAGAGCTTTGGCCGCTCCCGATGCCGATCGTCCCGGCGGGCCCCGGCTGGCGATTCGATACGGCAGCGGGTTTCGACGAACTGCTCCGGCGGCGCGTGGGACGCAACGAACTCACGGCCATCGACGTCTGCCACGAGTTCGTCAAGGCGCAGCGCGAGTATGCCCGGGCAGACCGTGACGGAGACGGCACGGTCGAATTCGCGGGGAAGATACTGAGCACCCCGGGCACACGCGACGGGCTGTATTGGGAGGTGGCCCCCGGCTCGGGAGAGGCGCTGAGTCCGTTCGGGCCACATCTTGCCGCAGCGGATGCGTCCGTACGGGCAGGAGAAACAAATGGCTTCATGGGATACCGTTTCCGGGTGCTCACGAGCCAAGGAAAACACGCGCCGGGCGGCAAGTCTTCCTATATGCGGGGAGACGATATGACCCACGGTTTCGCGCTGATTGCGTGGCCGATGGACTATGGCCACTCCGGGGTCATGACGTTCATGGTCAATCACCTGGGCGCGGTCTACGAGAAAGACCTCGGTCCGAAGACGGCGCCGGCTGCGGCACGGATTAGACGCTTTGACCCGGACCCCTCCTGGAAGTTCGTGACACAATCGGAGTAGCCGAAGGGTATCCCGGGCGCGCAAAGCACGCTCAACGGAAGAGCCGGGCGGCATCCAAGAGGGAGGTGCTGCGGGGGCCGCCCGCGTCCTTGAGCGGGGGAAGGGAGGGGAGGTCTGCATGCTTGCGCACCTGCCTGAGGCCCATCACGCGCCCCCGCAACGGTGTGAGGGTCTCACGAAAAACAGAAGGGTTTCCGAAAGGGCTTCTCTGATACAATAAGTCCACTCATTCCGGAAGGGGAGAATCGTCACAATGGACACCAGCGCTCCAGCTCAAGAAACCTCAAAGGGCCAAACGGCCGCCACCGGGCGCGTCGTATCGGTCGACGTGTTACGCGGATTTGACATGTTCTGGCTCATCGGCGGGACGGGTTTCGGAATCGCAATTGCGCGCCTGTTTGGGGGAAAGGCGGGCGCGGTTCTGGAAGCCCAGTTCGAGCACACAAAGTGGGACGGATTCACGTTCTACGACCTGATCTTCCCGCTGTTCGTCTTCCTGGTTGGCATGTCGCTGGTGTTTTCCCTCGAGAAACGCCTCGAGACCGGCGGCAAATGGTCGGCCTACAAGCGCCTTATCCGGCGGGCGATCCTGCTCTATCTCATGGGTCTCGTGTATTACGGCGGAATGACAAACGAATGGCCGAACATCCGGCTGCTGGGAGTGCTCCAACGGCTGGCCTTGTGCTACTTTTTCGCCGGGATTCTGTTTATTCATCTGCGTCCGCGCGGATTGGTGGCGGCCTGCCTCTTCTGCCTGATCGGGTACTGGGCGCTCTTGTCGTTCGTGCCCGTGCCCGGCACCGGCCAGACCTCGTTCGATGAACACGCAAACTGGGCGTGGTACATCGACAAGCACTTCCTGCCCGGCCACAGACACTCCGGCGACTACGATCCCGAAGGGCTTCTCAGCACCATCCCGGCCGTGGCTAGCTGTCTGCTGGGCGTCTTCGCGGCGTTCCTGCTGCGCACCAGCGCCCTGACGCCGTGGCGCAAAGTCCTCCTGTTCATCGGCGGCGGAGCAGGTTTGGTCATTCTGGGGAGCCTGTGGGGGCTCCAGTTCCCGGTCATCAAGCGGATATGGACCTCGTCCTACGTCCTTGTGGCAGGAGGGTACAGTTTCGCGCTGTTAGGTTTCTTCTATCTCGTGGTGGACATCTTCGGATTCCAGAAATGGGCGCAGCCGCTCATCTGGATCGGGGCGAACCCGCTGACTATCTATATGGCCAGGAACATCGTCGACTTCAACGCGCTGGCCGACCGCTTCGTTGGCGGTGATATCCAGAGACTGGCTGGCGAAGACTGGGGCTATCTGCTCCAGACAACCGTGTCGCTGGCGCTTGCCATGCTGGTCGTGTGGTTCCTGTACCGGAAGAAGATATTCCTGCGGCTGTAAGGCCGCTGAAGGCGTGTTCCAAGGCGGGGTCTGCCGCACACTTGCGCCAGCCAGCGAGGGTCCGCGACAATAGATGCCATCATGGATGCCGCGAAGGCCATTATTGCGTTTCATGAGGCGACGAAGCACTTCCCTGACCGCTTCGCGCGGTCTCTGGGTTACATGGACTGGGCCAACCAGCCCTATCCTTTCCGCCGGTTCGAAGGCGCCCCGGTTCATCCCCTGCCGCTGCTGACCGCCGATCCCACGCCGCTGTACGACGCCCTGTTCTCGCGCCATATCCCGGTGCAGACCCTTACCCGCGACACTCTCGCCGCGTTGTTCGAGCATTCGCTCGCGTTGTCGGCATGGAAAGAACATCAAGGCGAGCGCTGGCCCTTGCGCTGCAATCCCTCGAGCGGCAACCTCCATCCGACCGAAGGCTACGCGGTGCTCGGACCCGTCGAGGGCATTCACGATGCCCCGGCGGTCTACCACTACGCGCCGAGGGAACACCTCCTCGAGCGCCGCGCCGACCTCATGCCGGAATGTTGGAACGCCTTGACCGCGCCGCTGCCCGACGGGGCGTTCCTGGCCGGACTGTCCTCGATACATTGGCGGGAATCGTGGAAATACGGCGAACGGGCTTTTCGGTATTGCCAGCACGACGTGGGCCATGCATTCGCGGCGCTGGCCGTTTCCGCGGCCGCCCTGGGATGGCAAATGCGTTGGCTTGACACGCCCGCCGACTCCGAAACCGCCGCGCTGCTTGGCCTGTTGCGCGCAGCCGATTTTCAGCCCGAAGAACCCGAATACCCTGCCCTGCTGGCCGTTGTCTGGGCGGGGAAATCGCCCGAGACCGCCCCGGCGGCCGGCGTCTCGCGCGAGGCGTTCGAGATGGCAGCCGCATCCGGGTGGCACGGGAAAGCCAACCGGTTGAGCCCCGGCCATGTGCCGTGGGCGGCCATCAACAACGCTGCGAGGGCCTCCGCCAAGCCCCGTACCGTGGCCCCAACGCAACACCTACCGGCCATACAGGCGCCGTTGGCGCCCAAGACGGACGTTTCCGCGCGGACCGTCATCCTGCGCCGCCGGAGCGCCGCGGCCATGGACGGTCAGACCGCGCTCCCTCGCGAAACATTCCACCGTATCCTCGCGCGCATCATGCCCGACCGCACCGGGCCTGTATGGAACGCCTTTGGCGCAGTTCCACAGGTTGATCTGGTGTTTTTCGTGCACCGGGTGACGGCTCTGGCCCCAGGAATGTACTGCCTGGTGCGCAACCCCGCTCACGATGCGGCATTGCGGGCGGCCATGCGGAAAACGCTTATTTGGCGGAAACCGGAGGGTTGTCCCGACGAACTGCCTTTCTACCTGCTCGAGGTCGGCGACTGCCGGCAGCTGGCCGGGCAATTGAGCTGCGGGCAGGACATCGCGTCTGACGGGGTGTTCGCTGTTGCCATGCTTGCGGCGTTCGAAGAACCGCTTCGGGCTGCCGGGCCGTGGTACTACCGGGTGCTATTCTGGGAAACGGGCATGATCGGCCAGCTTCTCTACCTCGAAGCTGAGGCAGCCGGCGTTCGCGG
>DAOLNV010000038.1:28063-49137 GCA_035416745.1 Candidatus Hydrogenedentota bacterium
CGGGCATGATCGGCCAGCTTCTCTACCTCGAAGCTGAGGCAGCCGGCGTTCGCGGCACCGGCATTGGCTGCTACTTCGACGACCTCGTGCACAGCGCGCTCGGCCTCGAAAACCGGCAATTCCAGTGCCTCTACCACTTCACGGTCGGCGGCCCCGCCGACGACCCGCGCCTCACCACCCTCCCGCCTTACCCCGCCGCGTAACCGAATACGAACAGGACATACAACGGGGCCCGGAGGCAAATCCCGTCACGCGCCAGAAGGTCCTGCCGGAATTCGCGTATGGGATTCGTGAAGGCTGCCGTGCCCGCTTACGGCTGTGCCTGCGTTTGCGGGGGCGCCAGCCCCTTCACGAACGCGACGAAAGCAGGGTCGTCCCACCGGGCGGATTCGAACTGTTCGTAGAGCAGCGAGCCGTCTTTTGAGAAAAGAAATCCCGAGGGGACTTGGACGTTCTCGAAGAGCGCGGGCTTCTTCTCGCCGAAAGTATACACTGGGAATGTGCAGCCTTGGCGCTTCAGTACCGTCTCGAGTCTCTCCGATTCGCGTGTCGCAATAGCGACAAACCCGATGTTGTCGCCTGCGATGGCGGCATAGAACCGCTCAAGGCTTGGCAACTGGGCTTCGCACTTCGGGCAGGTCGGGGAGAAGAACGTCACGAACAGCGGTTTCCCTTGAAATGAAGCTATATCGACCGGTTTGCCGGCCTGATCGCGGACCTGCCAGTCCCAGGGCATGGGAGTGCCGGGCGGCGACGGCGTCATTATTTTCTTTTCGAGGCTTGCGATGATGCGGTCGTGGAAGAATGCTCCGTAGCCCAGGAAGGCCGCGACCTCGAGCGCCAGCGTCAGCAACACGCCTAAGACGCAGCCCGCCGCAAAGCCTTTCATGCGCGAAGGCTGCGTTGCCGGAGAGAGCTGGTACATGGGCGACGCCGCTGTCGTGGAACCTGTCCACGGCCACGCGAAAGGCAGCAGGAGCAACAGCACAACGTTCTTGCCCACGGACATGGCGGGAGTCATGGCAAGAAACGAGCCAAAACACCCGCATTCCTTGAGATCGTTAAACGCCCACGCGTACACGATCAATCCCGTGAACGCGACCAGAATGACCGCGCTGACCGCGAGCATGAATCGGGTGTGCCATCCTATGAGCAGCGCCCCGCCAAGAAGTATTTCCACAGCAATTGTCGCCGCGGCGACAACTTGCAGGTGCATGTCTTCCCGGACAATGCCGTAGTACGACACCTGTTCGGCGAAGGCAGAAAAGTCGAGGCCTTTCAACACCGCCGAAGCGACAAAAAGCAATCCCAGGACCATGCGAATCGTAACGGAAAACACGCCCGGGCGCGTTTCCGCGGCATTGGTGCTCATAGCAGTTTCTCTCCCCAAGACGCCTCCCGAACCCCTGTGTGCGGGCATCCTCGCGGCGTACCCTTCTCAGCATCAAACCACAACCCGCCGGAATTCGCAATAGCCATGTGATAAGTCATGTATCACGGTGGTATATCACGCGAGCCGGGCGGCCGGGGAGCGCCATGTTGTGGAGATTGCGACCGGGCTGTACCATGGCTCCAAAACGAAACCGACAGGGAGGCTCTATTCGTGGTTCAAGCGCGCAACTTTGCATGGGTGTTGAGCGGCGTAATCCTGGCGTTGCCCTGCGCGGCGGGGGAGGGCGACGCGGCTCCCGGGGCGGCGTACCTTGCCGTGGTGCGCGGATATGCGGACGCCATGATCGCCGGCGGGACGGACAAGTATGGCGATATCACGTCGCCCTTGTTCACGAGCGTGCTCGACCGCGCCACCCTGACCATCCCCGGCGAATTGCCCGAGATGAAAGACATCCGCAAGAGCGACCGCGCATACCAGGGCGGCAACCCCATGCACGACGAGTGCTTTTACCAGCTCTTGTACGAGTTGTCGGACGCCACCGGAGACGCCCGCTATTGCGAGGCGGCGGACGCGTCGCTGAAATGGTTCTTCGAGCACGCGCAAAGCCCGGCGACCGGGTTGCTTGCCTGGGGCGAGCACCTCTACTGGGACTTCAAGAGAGAGGCCATGGGCGGCAACGACAACCACGAGTTTTACCGTCCGTGGGTGCTGTACGAGGCCAGTTACCGCCTTGCGCCCGAAACCATGGCGCGTTTCGCCGAAGGCCTATGGGAACACCAGATCGCCGACCACGAAGCCGGACTGTACAGCCGTCACGCAAAATGGTCCGTGCACGGTCCCGGTACCGGCGCGGAGTTCCCGCGCCACGGCGGGTTCTATATCGCCCAATGGGCTGAGGCCTACAAACGAACGGGGCGCGAGGTCTATTTAACGGCCATCGAAACGCTTCTGGACTACTTCGAGCGGGTCCGGCATCCTGTAAGCCTCGCACTGCCCGCGATCAACCCCCAGAACAAAGATGACGGAGCCATTTGCTGGCCCCTGAGCCAGTTGTCTCTCGCCGTAGACCTCGGCGAGGGCGCGGGCAAGGTTCCCGAGTCCTTGGGCGAACGCATGCGCGCCACCGCCCAGCGGAACGACGTATCGTTTCTGGTCCTGCCCCATGATTTGTCGGCTCCGCAGGGCGGGTTCATAGCCTGGGCGAGACTCGACCTGTCGGACGTGGTGAACGACGAACTCTCGCAAGGGCACACCACCTGCAAGACGTGGGGCACGGGCTATGGCCAGACCACTAATGCCGGCGCGGCGCTGCTGTGTTACGAGCGGTATCTGCAAACCGAGTTGCCGCAGTACCGCCAATTGGTGCTGGATGCGGCGCGCCTCTATCTTGAATCCGACCCGGACCGCGGCATAGAACTGTTTCCCGGCGCGCTTGGCGAAGCCATCTGCCTGCTGGTGGCCGCGCACCGCCTCGATGCCGAGCCGCAATTCCTCGCGCGCGCACAAGTGTTGGCCGGCGAAGCCATCGGCCTGTTCTGGGACGATGGCCCGTTGCCGCGCGCGAGCACGCGTACGGCGCACTACGAGACGATCACTCGTTGCGACACCCTTGCCCGCAGCCTGTTGTTGTTGTGGGGCGAACTGAACGGGCGGCAGATGCCGACGAACTACCTCGACCGCTGAAAGGCTACCCGTTTGGCCGCTGGTGTTGTTTGAGGAATTGGCGGGCCTTGTCCTCGCCCCGGCAGGCGCGCACCGCGTCGAACACGTCGCGAAGGAACCAATCGGGCCACTCGCCCTGGAATACCGCCACGGGCAGAAGCATCAGTCCGGCTTCATACCATCCCGCCGCCAGGTACGCCGCGGCAAAGACGCTGTCGCTCAGCACCAGACGCTGAAACACCTCGGGCACGGCCGCGCGCCCACGCGTCCACGCGTCCAGGGTCTCGAAAAAAGGGTGCCGGGGAGTGCGGCTGTCCACGGCGGCGCGGGGCAGGGACGGGTCCATGAACTTGAGGCGGCGGTACGTGAGGACGCGCGGGAGGGCGCTCTCGAGTTCGGACTGCCACGACCGCGCCCCGAAACGGTTGAGGTTCAGCAGGGTCAGCGCTTCGGGTTCGCGGGTGGTCTTCAATGCCTGTGACAGGCGCAGCCAGAAGACTTCCTGCCGCGAGGCGAGGTCGGGACGGTCGTCGGCAATGCGGTCGAACGGGGCATCGTCCCAGAAACGGGACGGCGGCAGTTCGGCGAGGAACCGGACGAGGGGTTCCAGGCTGTCCTCGGGCACGAGGAGCTTTTCGATTTCGAGCGGGATGGGCCGCGCGATGCGCCGCCAGAACAGGGCTTTCATCCACAAGGCGCCGGTAGCGTTGTGTTCGAGGGCCTTGGTCCAGACGGCGAGCGCGGCGGCATAGTCGCCGCGTCTGCGTAAAAACTCTCCGAGCGCGTCGCGCAGGAGGGGATTTCTCGGGGCCAGGCGCACGGATTGTTCGAAAGCTGCCCGGGCCTTGTCGAATGCGCCCTGCGCTTCGAGCATCTCTCCCCGAAACCGGTGGATGTCCGGGCTGTTTGGGTTCTGTTTGAGCGCTGCGTCAGCCAGTTCGAGGGCCTTGCCGGGGTCCTTGCGGCTGGTCAGCGATGCGAGGCGCGCGAGGCGGAAACTGTCTTCGGGGCCGTCAAACCGGTGCCGCTGGAGCAACGATTCGGCCTGTTTGTGTTTCTCCTGGACGATAAGGGCGTCGGCATCGAGGCCGAGCCATGCCCCCGGATGCGAGCCGCGGTTGCGCCAGAGTTCGCGCACCTCACCGTAGGGTTCGAGGCGTTCTTCGGCAATCCGGGCCTGGCCGACGAGCAAGGACGCGTCTTCCTTGTCTACAAACGCCTTTGCGTTGACGTCGTAGACCCGCGCGAGGCCGCCGATATCGGACAGGTGTGCGCAGACGTCGATTTCAACGCCGGTGAATTCCGGGGTGACGTTGTTGCCGTATTCGTGATGGGCGTTTGCGATCTCTTTCAGGGCCGCGTCGGGCTTGTTGGCTTCGAGGAGGGCCTTGGCTCGAGCAGAGGCCGCGCGCAGGCGTTTCAGACGGCGGTAGGTGCGCCATGAGAGGTATGCGAGAGGTCCGCCAACCACGACCGTCACGATTGCGATGAGCAGGGCCAGTTGCTTTGCCCGCCGCCAGGGGTCAATGCGCCCCAACAGCGCCTGGATGTTGTAATGGCTCATCTCGACCGCCAGGACGCAATCGCTGAAATCGCGGTCTCCGCCCTGGTACATATCTTCGAAGCTGATCACCATATACGGCGAATCCTCGAGCGCCAGCGCGACCATGTGGGGAATGCCGTCTGGGTTGGCCTCGGGCACTGGCGTGTACACCCGGCCCTGATCCTGCGACACGAGGAAGAAGTTCAGGTGCGTGCCGGCTTCAATGCGGCCAAGATCCACGAAATCGCCGGGCTGCAAGAGGAATTCCTCGGTCCGCTCGCCGAACGGCTCCATGGGCAGCTGGGGCGGATCGCCCTTGACCAGCGTAGCGGCCTCGTAGAGCTTCAGCCGGCAGGTCTCGTCCGGAATGAGCAGTTTCGGGTCGCCTTCATCTATTCGGACCCCGGAAAGGTTGATGCCCACCGCATTCTTGTAGCCGCTGGCCTCGCCCACGAAGTAGACACGAACTTTCGTGGTTTCGGTCACCACGAGCCGTTGCGGGTCCAGGACGACGTCGCCGAAATGCTCCGCGATGTTCTGTTGATTGAACTTCTGGCCGGCCGCGACGACAAGCCCGGGAAGCGCATCGCGTTGAAACCGCGCCGATTTCCAGTCGGAGGCCGCCTGCTTCACCGTGTCGTAAAGGGGAAGTCCGTGGGGACGGTTGGCGGATTGGACGGGCGACACGTCAGGCATGCCGCAGCCCGCCGCTATTGCCAGGAAGCCAGCCAGAAAGTGTATGCGGGATACACGCAGCCGCCGGGTCCGGCAATCACCCTGCTTTTCGTACCTGCCCACGGGGCACATCCCCTGGTTGCGGTCTCGCGCGCCGCCAGTTGGCGCTATTGGTCTTCGAACTTCAGGAGATGATAATTCTTTTTGCCTTTGCGCACCACGGCGATACGCTCAGAACACAGGCTGGCCTCGGAGAGGCGGGCGTCCTCGGTTATGCGCTCGTTGTTGAGGTAGACGCCGCCGCTCTTGATGGTCCGGCGCGCCTCACCCTTGCTTGGGAATACCCCACTTTCGACGAGCACGTCGAGCACCGGTTTGCCGCTGGCCAGGGCTTCGCGGGGGAAACGGGTCGAGGGCATCTCGCTGAAGATGTCCTCGAGGGTGGCGTCATCCAGCCCGCTCAACTCGCCGCCGAACATGGCTTCCGACGCTTTGACGGCGTTGGCGAGCTGCTCTCTGCCGTGAATCATGGCGGTGACTTCCTCGGCCAGGCGGCGATGCGCGGCGCGTTTCTCGGGCGCTGCAGCGAGTTCCCCCTCGAGCGCGGCGATCTCTTCCTGCGGCAGGAAGGTGAAGTAGCGCAACAGGCGCGGCACGTCGGCGTCGGCCTGGTTGATCCAGAATTGGTAGAACTTGTAGGGCGAGGTGCGCCCGGCATCGAGCCACACGTTGCCCTGTTCGGACTTGCCGAACTTCGCGCCGTCCGTCTTCGTCACGAGCGGGAAGGTGAGGCCGAACGTCTCGCTCTGGCGCAGGCGGCGGGTCAGATCCATGCCCGCGACAATGTTGCCCCACTGATCGCCGCCGCCTACCTGGAGACGGCACCCGAAGGCGTCGTGCAGGTGGAGAAAGTCGTAGGCCTGAAGCAGGCTATAGGTGAATTCGGTGTACGAGATGCCGTGTTCGCGGTCTTCGAGACGCGCGCGGACCGATTCCTTGGCCAGCATGACGTTGACCGAGAAGTGCTTGCCGATATCGCGCAGAAACTCGACCAGCCGCAACTCGCACAACCAGTCGGCGTTGTTGACCATTAAGGCGGCGTTGCTGCCCTCGAACGACAAGAGTCTGCCGAGCTGCGCCCGGATACCCGCGAGATGGCGCTCGATATTTTCCAGCGTTTGAAGCTTGCGCTCTTCGGATTTGCCGCTCGGGTCGCCGATAAGCCCCGTGCCGCCGCCTACGAGAACGATGGGTTTATGCCCCCGCCGCTGGAAGTGCATCATCCCCATGATCGGCACCAGGTTGCCGATGTGGAGGCTTTCCGCGGTCGGGTCGAACCCGCAGTAAAACGTGAACTGTTCTTTTTCGAGCTGTTCGCCCAGTTCGGGGTGCGTGACCTGGTTCAACAAACCGCGCCATTCAAGTTCATCTATCAGTCGCATGGTGTGTCTCCATGTGAATGCTGCCGCATTCGCCATAAGTATGCCGGCTGCAGGCCGGGTGGTATGAGATAAAAGAGGGGGACCGATCAGGCACGACGGTACAAGCAGAAGACGCCGCCGGCGTCTTCATGAAGCCCTCCCTCGAACTGTCGTCGTGCCGTAATCATGAAGGAATGATAGCAAAGGCTTACGAAACCTTCAACGCGGCCCCAATAAACACGGGACTGGCCCGAGGTTCCGCGGAGCAAAACCGGGTGGTCTGTCGCGCCCGTTCACGGGGTCGTCAATGAGAAGCTAAGGTCGTCCATGGCGCGGCCTTTGCCATCGGTGATGCGGAACACAAAGCCCCAGTTGAGGACTCCGTTGCTGGCCTTGATCAGGATGGGCACGGTGCCCTTGGGAAGGGTGACGGTCACGATATCCCGGTCGAGGATGGCCGAGCCTTCGCAGGGGTAGTCGTAAACGAGCCTTCCGTCGAGCCACATCTTGCCGGCGTCGTTGGTGCCGATACGCAATTGGGCCTCGCGTTCGGCGGGCGACGTGACGTAGCAGCAGGCATAGGCCGTGACGTGGTCCCCCGCCCCGAATGCGCGGGCGAAATCGACGCTGGCGCGGCCCTCGCCCTGATGAAGCTCGCGCCACCGCACGGGACCGCCGGTCCCCTCGTATTCCGCGCTGAAATCGAGCTTCTCCTCGGGAGGATAAACGGCGCGATGCCCCGCGAACCCCTCCGCGCTGGGGAAGGGTCCGATGACCATCCAGTCGACCACCGTGCCGAACGCTTGACGCAGGTTGATATCTTTTCCCTGGGGGTATTGCAGCGCGAGTTCCCAACAGCGTTCGAGTTCGTCCCGGTCCCAGAGGCCTGCCGGCGTGACTTCGATACGGGGCACGTCGTTGGGCCCGACGAACCCGACAAACGCCATGCGTTCGAGCGCGTCCGAATAGTCCCGCAGCTTCTTAGCGCGGAGGTCTGCCGCGAGTGCGGGATAGGGCGCCGTGGCCACCATGGCCTTGTTCGTCAAGACGTCGAGGTACGCCTGGAGCGGTTCTTCGCCGGTGTACTTGTCGGTATTGCGGCCGATGAGCAGGTCGCGGCAGTTGTGGCTGTAGAGCCAGTTGTAGCGCGTCGAGACCATGAGCGACGCAGCATACCCCTGTCGGTACTGCTCGACGGTCAGTCCGGGTTCGAACACGTTCTGGTAGTTGAACCCGAAGGGCCACAGGCCGATCGCGATGGAGCACCGCTCCTGCCAGTATTGCCACGCGCGCGGCGTCAACTGCCGGTGGAACAGGTCGTTGAGCGCCCAGACATAGGCGAACACGTCGCGGATGTTCGTCTCGCGGTAGGTGTGCTCGGTACAGTAATGAATGCCGCCCGGAGCGTTGCGGCGCGCGGCCTCTTCGAGCCACGCATTGTGAATGATGGACCCAAGCCCCAGTCCTTGCTCGGGAAACGTGAGAAACACCATGTCCGGGAATTCCTCGTACAGGATTTCAGCGACCCGGGTCATGCGCTCGCGGATCTTGTCCGCCAGGTCCGCCTTCGTGTAGCCGTCGTAGGAGTAGCCTTCCCAGTCGAACCGGTACTGCTCGCCCACGTACTCGATGTCCAGCGCGATGCCTGTGCAGCCGGTCTCCCGGGCGAATATCGCAAACTGCCGGAAATTGTGATAGGCCTGCTGCCACATCAGCTCGTTGAACCACTCGAAATAGTGGTCGAACGAGACCTTGAGAAAGGTTTCCGCACCGAGAGACGCGCACTTCGCGTTGGCGCGTTTGGCCGCCTGGAACAACTCATCGGACTCGCCGATGGTCCACGGCTTGCCGTCCTGCGCCCAGATGTCGCTGGACCATTCGCGGGCGATGAAGTCGAGGAAGAATGCGGTGACCCCATGTGCCGCCCACGCCTCGGCATCCGCCTCCAGTTCCTCCGGACCCACCGAGAACACAATGGTTTTGGGCGCGGTGAACCCCTCAACGGGGCCATACGCAAGCCCGGGCTCGGGCACGGACAATTCCGCGCCGGGCGGGGGTACGCGGTTGACAAAAGCAGCCGGCCCCTCTCCCGCTGCCGTCAACAACGCTGCGAACAATACCGAGCACGAAACAGTCATGGTGGTCATGTCATGCGGCTCTCCAATACGGAAATCCCACTTGCTCGCCGACAATACGCACAAGTCTTACACGGCCGGCATATCCTATTTCCGGCTCAGGATCATGCCGTCAAACCCAAAGTAATAGCCTGTAGAGCCGGCTGCCTTGCCCACGTTCTTCGCCGTGATCGTGTGTCTGCCTGCAGCGAGTTCGCGCGTGCCCATGTAATGCTCTTTGACGGCGATGGACTGGTTGTAGAGGTCGAGGGCTTTGCCGAGGGGCTGGCCGTCCAGCGAGAACTCGAAGATGCCGTAGTCGTAGGAGTGAGTCAGGACGAGCAAGATATTGTACGTGCCCGCTTCGCCGACGCCGAAACTGAGCGTCAGCGACTTGTCCGGCTCGGCAGGCGTCCAGAAGGCCTGGCCGCCGCCGCTCCAGCCGCCTCCCTCCTGTTTGCCGGGCGCGACCGAATCGGTTACCGCGGACTCAAGCCACTGTTCCGCTTCGAGCATGTTTGCGTAATCGATGCTCAGGCGGTCGTAGGCTGCCGGCAACGCGGGGAAGGGTTTGTGAGGCTCGGTCTGGTACCAGTAGGCGACCGATGAGAAATTGTCCGAGCGTTCGCTGAACCCCGAGATGACCTTGCCTTCTTCATCGAACGCCGCACCCTTGTGTTCAATCTCTACGCGCAAGGACTTCTCGAACACCACCGGGTCCGCGATGTGCCACCGGTAGGCGCTGGTGCGGTTCATGGCTTCGTAACCCTCGAACAGGGGGGTGCCGTAGAACGGCCCGTCTTGTTCGCGGAAGCCCCACGCGTCGCAGAAGTAGTCCTCGGTGCCCGTGCCGCGCAGGCTCGGTTCTTCCTCGCCGTCGATGAAGAAGAAATCGTCGCCCTCGCCGAACCATCCTTCGGTAAGCTGCTCGACGCTGAGCACCGTGCCCACGTAATGCCCGCGGCCCGCGATCTCCGCGATGAGGTAATTCTGTCCCATGACCGTGGGGTATTCCTGGCGGTACATGGCGTGGAAGTAAACGGTGTCCTCAGGCAGGCCGGGAAGTTTCCGCCAATCCACGTAGGAATAAAACGCGTGGACCATCTTGCGGCCCTCGTTGGTGACCGTGATTCGTGCGGATTTGCGGAACGGCATGGGCCAATAGCAGTTCCGCGCGCGGCCCTCGGACGACACTTTGAACGGCAGGGTCACGTAGGGCTTGTCTATTCCGTGGCCGATACCGAAGAAATCGCCGACGGGCGCCTCGACGGACGGCTGTTCCTCGCCGTCCCAATACATGCGCAGAACCAGGAGGCGCGAATAACCCCGCTCGTCGGCCGCGATGGTGTTCCAGAGGTGTCGGATCTCGCCGGGCCCCTCGAGCTCGGCCAGCACGAGCGTTTCGCCCGGGGGAACGCGGCGCGCGTCGCCGTTGCCGTTATGCCAGTCGGGATCGCTGGTCGACGATCGCATGGTGCGGCCCGGCTGGAGCCGGGTAAGGTCCTGCATTTCTCCGAAAGCGATGGCGTTGCCCGCGAACGCCGCCGTACCGGCCAGCGCCGCGACCAGAAACACGCAAACGATGTGACGTTTCATGGAAGGTCCCTCCGCGTTGTGTAGTGTGATTCTTCCGCAGCAACCCGGTCCCCAGAATACACCGGAACGCGCTTGCGAAGAAACTTGCGTTGCTGAGCAAGGCGCCCGGGATGCGTCAGACGCGCAGGACTGGCCAAACCAGACCCATCAAGCCCGCATCCTCTTAAGGATATGCTGCATGATGTTGTTTGCGATTTCTTCTTCGCCAAGAAACACCACGCCGACGTGTTCGCGCTCCAGGAGGTCCGCCTCCATTTCGCTGAACGCGGGGACCACGATCTCGATGGCGGGGTTAAGCCTCTTGGCGAGTTCAGCGATCTTTGGCGCCTTCAGGGTGTCCGGCGTGGCAATCACCAGCATAGCCGCGCGCGCCACATGGGCCTGCGCGAGCACCATGGCGTCAGAAGCGTCGCCAACAACCGCGGGCACGTTGCGATCACGGAGCTTCTGGACTATCTCCCGGTCCCGGTCGATGATCACGAACGGCACCCCGCGCGGCTCGAGTTTGTCACAGATGCGCCGTCCGATGTGTCCAAACCCGATGACAACGACCTGTTTGGAGAGGAATTTCTCGTCGGTGGTCTGGGGCAACATCGCCAGGGGGTCGTCCATGGGTTCGCGCTGGCGAACCCTGGGCCGCGGCGAGAGAATCGCGTCGCCAGCCTCGCGCAGCGCCGCCGGGTCGCCGATCATGAGGAGGGTATCGTAGGGCTCGATACGCGTCTGTCCCCTGGGTACTACAAACTCCTCACCCCGGCCGATCAGGAGAATCAAGACGCCGGGGGGAATGTCGAGATCGGCGATGGTGCGCCCGGCGGCGGCCATGGTGGGGAGTACCTCGAGTTCGCGTGTTTCTCCTTGAACCTGGCCGCTGCGTTGAATCTCGAGCGAATATCGGGGAATGGGCGGCAACGGCTCGTCCACCTTAAGCCACCGGGCTACCGGCATCAGAAATGTGCCTTGGACGAGCACGGAGGTCAGCACGATGAAAAAGACGATGTTAAACACCATGGCGGATTGCGAGTAGCCCGCCATGAGGGGAAATGTGGCCAATACGATGGGGACCGCGCCGCGAAGGCCGGTCCACGCGGCCAACCCGCGTTCCCGCCAGGAGAAGTCGCTGCCCAGCAGCCCGATGGCCACGGCGGCGGGCCGCGCCACGGCCATCAGGAACAGAACGATTGGGACGGCCGTCAAGGCGATTTTCGGGAGCTGTGACGGAAAAACCAACAAGCCCAGAACGAGGAACAGGACGATCTGCATGAGCCAGGCAATGCCATCGTGAAACTTCACCACGTAGCGGTGGTAGTTGAATCTCGAGGCGTTCAGCATTATGCCGCAGAGATAGACGGCAAGGTAGCCGTTGCACGCGATGTATTGCGTCATGCCGAAAGTGAGCAAGACCACGCTGATGCTGAGCACGGGGTACAGGCCCTCGTAGCCCAGCCGTATCCGGTTGAACAGGAGAGCCGCCAGCTTGCCTGCCAGCAGTCCCAGGGCGATCCCGCCCAGCATGTTCCACACAAGGGCCGGGATGAGATACGCCCACCGAAAATCGGGCTCCATCAACATCCGCGTTATGCCCGCGGTGAGGAAGATGGCCATGGGATCATTGCTCCCTGACTCGAGTTCGAGCAGGGGTTTCAGGTTGCCCTTGAGACTTACCCCGCGCCGGCGCAGCACGGCAAACACGGCCGCGGCATCCGTCGAGGAGACGATGGCCCCAACGAGGAGACCGGTCAGAAGCTCGAAATCCAATACGAGCCAGGCGAACAAACCGACCAGACCCGCGGTTAAGACCACGCCGACAGTCGAGAGAAGGATCCCGCGCTTGATGACCGGGCGTATGACGCGCCAGTTCGTGTCCAGCCCGCCCGAGAACAGTATGAAGGCCAGCGCGATGGTCCCCACGAGATTGGCGGCTTGCGTGTTGGTGAACTGGATGCCGCCCGGGCCATCCGACCCCGCCAGCATGCCAATGCAGAGGAACACGATCAGTGTCGGCACGCCCGCGCGGTCCGAAACACGGCTGGCCAAAATGCTGGCGAGAACGAGAAACCCGATCACCAGAAGAATCAAAGCGGGATCGATCATACGCGGGGCATTTTCCGTTGATTCACCTCTAGCCGCCTGAGCCAGCAGCGCCATTATCTGTCCGCAAGGGCGGATGACAGTTTGTTGAGCATGATAGCAGAGTCACTATGCGTACGCCATGAACGAAGAACACCCCGAATCGCCGAATAAGACGGCGATTGGGGTAACCACGCGGCAGCAAAAGGGCGGCGGCTGCCAACCTGCATTGGCGGCACGGCGCCCCTCGCTCCGGAGCGCCGTTGGCGCTCCGGAACGGGAAATCATTCAGCGAATACGCCGGCCTGCCGATACCCCAGGACGCATTGTGTCTTGTCCGTCCTTTCTGTCCTTGCGGTCCTGCTGTCCCTTGTGTCATTTCTGTCCCTTTTGTCCGGTGGGTTTCCAGGGGCCGCCAATGTCCGAGGTAAGATATTGGCGCGTAAGAGGGCCATGTTTCGGGCCTTCAGCCCTCCCTGTTTGTTTGATGCCGTTTACCTGGCCCTTCAGGCCAGGCTGGTATGTCTCGCGCCTTCGGCGCTGAAGAGGGGGAATCCGTGCATTGGGGGAGGATGTTTCGCGCCGTTGGCGCTGAAGAGGAGGAAGCCGTGGGCCTGCCAGGATGTTTTGTGCCGTTGGCGCTCCGGAGGTCCCATGCCCCCGCCGAAGGCGCTCAAACGCAATACCGGCGCGCCGCTCTTATCTGACCCCATGCGTGTGTCGAAATCCAGCCCAGTGCCGCGAATACGAAAGTGTCTGCGCTGCCTTGCTTCAGATTGCGCGGGATTCTGGGCCGGTCCCGATTGGAAATGCGCCGCTGGAGGCCGCTGCGGTCGGTCGGGGCGGGCTATCTCGCGCGTTCGACGAAGCGTTGGCGGTAGGCGAGCGGGGTCATCATGCGCCGCACGTGGAACACCCGCTCGAAGTGCGAGACGTCCGCAAAGCCCAGCGAGTAGGCTATCTCTGAAATGGATTGGCGCGTATGCAATAGCAGCCAGGAGGCGTGCTGAATGCGCCGGCGCTGGAAATACTGGGACGGGGAGCTTCCCACGGCTTTCCTGAATTCGCGCGAGAAATAGCCCGGCGACAGCCCGCATTGCCCGGCCAATTGCGATACGCGGAGGGGCTCGTTCGAGGCGGCGTGATTTTCGATGATTCTGAGCGCCTGCGTGATTGGGCGGCTCAACCATCGAAACGAGCCGCTCTTTTCATCCTCGGCATAGGACCGTCCCACCGTGAGCATCAGTTTGTCCATGCACCGCCGGAGGTAGAGCAGCGACGGGTCTTCGCGTTCCAACTCGAGCGCCATCGCCCGCATTTCTTCGAAACATACGGCGAACTCCCCTTCACTCAGCCTGTGATGCGTCACCAGGAACACGCTGGCGCACGCCGGGGTGTCCAGCGCCAGAAAAAGCTGCAGCAGGCCCGGCGCTCCCCACAGGTCCTCCGAGCCGTGCATAAACCACTCCGACAAACACACGCACGCGATCCGGTGCATGCCATCGATCCGTTCAAAGGCATGGGGCTGCCCCGGAGCAATGAGAATCATGTCTCCCCGCTCTACAGGCGTCACGTAATGCTGGGTGCGGTGTATGGCTCTTCCGCTGACGATCAGCTGCAGCTCCAGGTGATCGTGTGCGTGTGCCCCTATTTCCGGCGTGTTTTCAAGAGGCGTCTTCTTTGTCCCTGCTTGCCACGCAGGGTCATGGAAGGAAGCGGGAGCCTCGCCGTCCGAGTGCGTGTACGCATTAGCCTGCACCACTATCGGACGTTTCGCCGACAGGTTGTGCCGGATCCGAAGGATAGTCCGTTCCGGAATTATGTTAGAGGGCGGATTAATTATAAAAATCCTTTCAAAGCGTTCAATACTAACTGAGCCCTTACTGCTACTATCGTAGACAGTAGAGGTGCATAGTGCCGATACTTTTGTCCGTATACCTTGGGAGGCAGTATAGACCGCGTGTGGTGCCGAGCGCAAGCCCCCGGGCGGCGGAAAACGGAGAGTTGAACCCCTAACGTTCTGTTCGTATTCGGCTTAGGGACGAGGCCGAATTTCGGGCAGAGCGTTTATTGAGAATAGCGCTTCGGCTTTCCGGGGTACCGGATGAGGTCAAAGGGCTTGTTTTGGCGGCAGAATGGGTCTGCCGCATGTGAGTCAGCAGGGGGGAATGGCTGAGGGGTTGTTGCCATT
The DNA here is from genome assembly GCA_035416745.1 of Candidatus Hydrogenedentota bacterium. NCBI lineage: Bacteria > Pseudomonadati > Candidatus Hydrogenedentota > Candidatus Hydrogenedentota bacterium. The sequence goes on from DAOLNV010000038.1 coordinate 42,729, forward strand.
CCCGGCGCCAGGCTGCCCCACTGACGATGAAGAGAGGAGCGATGCGGGCAATTGTTTGTACCTGTCGAGTTTCTTTGTGATTATTTCGAAGGGCTGAGCAATAGCATGGCATTGAAGGCAAGGAGCAAAATCAGGCATTTCGAGTTCGGAAGAACTTCAGGGAGTTAACACGATGATATCTAAGAAAGGCTTCACACTCATCGAATTGCTGGTGGTGATCGCGATCATCGGCATTCTGGCCGCGATTCTTCTGCCGGCACTGGCGCGGGCCCGCGAGGCAGCGCGGCGTTCGAGTTGCCAGAATAACCTCAAGCAATGGGGTATCGTCTGCAAGATGTTCGCCAACGAGTCGAAAGGCGAAGTGTGGCCCTTCTGCAGCTTTGACCACACAAACACCGACGCCAATATAGCGGACAAGAAGATGGCCGTGGCGATGGGCATGTGGCAGGTGTCTCCGGAATACTGCACGGACGTGATGATCAATGCGTGCCCGTCGGCCGGACGGTATGACGACTACAAGGCGACGGACTTCACGCTGGCCCGCAACGTGCTGGGCGGCTGCGATGTAAACGTCGTCACCTATGCCACCACCAATAAAGAGCAGGATAACCCCTGCTTTGGCAAGCAAGCTGCCCCCCGGGTTGTCGAGCCGCTGGTAGGCTCCGGAACCGCCAGGGCGCGTTTCTACGATTGCGGTCTGAATCCGAATGCGTGCGCGCCGTACTGGCACACGGACCTGTATTTCAGCCGGTTCACCGATGTCCGCAGCTACCGGTATAACGGCAAGTTGATTATGCAGAGCTGGATGAACAACACGATCGAAGACTACTACGCCGTCGGCTGCTATATCCAGGGCAGCGGCTCTTACAACACGGCAGACAACAACATTCGGTGGAAGAACAGAAACAATGACTTCACCGTGACGCTGCCGTCGGGCAAAGAGATCACCATTCGCCGGTTGCGTGAAGGCATCGAGCGGTTCTGCATCACCGACATCAACAATCCCGCGGGCTCGGCACTGGCCCAGTCGGAAATCGTTTGCATGTACGACGAGAGCCGTGCGTATGGCACCACGACCGGTGGCGCCGTCGATGCCAACCGGTTCAACCACATTCCGGGCGGCATGAACATCCTGTTCATGGATGGTCACGTGGAATGGGCACGGTATCACGGAAGCGACCTCTGGCCGGTCAACGAATTTGCCTACAGGTACCCGCCCGGCATCACTTCCGGCATGGACTTTCCGTGATCCTGTACAATGGCGCACATCGCGTAGCCGCCGCGTAAGCGGGGCTGTGCGGACATAGTGGAAGCAGTAAACGAGGAGTGCCGGGTGCAGCAATGTGCCCGGTGCTCCTTAATTTTGGGGACACAATACTCAATTATGATTACTGCGCCCGCGAGAGTATCATCTCTCGTCTACGTTTTATCCTCTGATATGAAGAATTGAGTATTGTGTCCCCAAAACTACCTTGCGGCCATGGTGCGTTGTAGTTTATGCTTCGGCCTCTGACAACAACGACTACTGTGGTAGGGGCTATATGGGGTCCCGCAGAGATTAGCGTTGCCGGCGGTTTCGCGTCGCCGGCGCCGACAGATATCTGAGCCGGGGGTCAATCTTTCCATTCGTCAGAGCAACCGAGGGAGGAGCCGCATGCAACGCGCACGCATTATTGGTACCGGGGCATTCTTGCCGGAGACCGTCTGGTCGAACGAGAAACTCGCGGCCATGATAGATACGTCGGATGAGTGGATCCGCAAGCGGACGGGCATAGGCCAACGGCACCTTGCGGGGCCCGGCGAGGGAGCGTCCGATCTTGCGGTCCCGGCAGTCCGGCAAGCCCTGGATGCCGCGGGGCTGAAGGCCGGGGAACTCGAACTCATTGTGTGTTGCACGACGACGCCGGATTACCTGTTTCCCGCGACGGCATGCATCATCCAGACTGCGCTCGGAGCGTGTAACGCCGCGGCCTTCGATGTGAACGCGGCTTGCTCGGGCTTTCTTTACGGGCTTTCATCAGCAAACGCATACATTCTTTCGGGGATGTATCGGACGATTGCGGTCGTGGGGGCGGAGTCGGCCACGAACCGGCTGAATTGGGAAAGGCGGGATACGTCGGTCTTGTTCGGTGATGGAGCCGGCGCGGTGGTTCTCCGTGCGGAAGAAGGCGAGCGGGGAATTCTCTCCACGTATCTCGGGGCAGATGGTTCCGGCGCGGACCTGCTGATCCGTCTTGCGGGCGGCTCGAAGTTTCCGATTACGAAGGACAACGCGGGCGGGCCCGATTGCGACGTGCAGATGAAAGGCCCCGAACTGTTCAAGCGGGCGGCCGTGCTGTTCGAGGATGCGTCCCGAAAGGCCATTGAACGCGCTGGACTGCAATTGGACGACGTAGACCTCTTTGTGCCGCATCAGGCCAACGCCCGCATCATCAAGGCGGCTGCAGCACGCCTCGGATTGCCCGAGGAAAAGGTGATGCTGAACATCGAGAAGGTCGCCAATACGACGGCCGCATCCATCCCGCTTGCTTTGCACGAGGCGGCCGCGGCGGACCGTATACGCGAGGGCGGGGTGGTTCTCCTCGCGTCGTTCGGCTCGGGGCTCACCTGGGGGGCTGCCGTTGTCCGATGGTAACGGGGCCGGCGCCGCCGGAGCGGTTCAAGGGCATTTCGCTTCGCGCTCGCGGTTATGTTATCGCGGCTCGCGAATGCGTACGCGGCGGCCGTCCACCTGGAGGCGGCCTTCCGCGAAGAGCCGGATCGCCTTGGGATACAGCTCGCGTTCTTTCGCCTGGACCCGCGCGGCCAGGGATTCGGGCGTATCGTCGTCCAGCACCGGCACGGTATCCTGGAGGATGATCGGTCCGGCGTCGTATTCGTTGTTGGCGAAATGCACCGTTGCGCCCGACACCTTGACCCCATAGCCGATGACGGCTTCGTGCACGTGATGGCCGTACATGCCGTGGCCGCAGAACGCCGGAATCAATGCTGGATGGACGTTCATGACCCGGTTTTCGAAGTCGGGCGGGATCTCGAGCAAGCTCATGAAACCCGCCAATACGACCAGTTCGGCGCCGTGTTTTCGCACCGTGCCCCAGAGCTCCGTATTGAACGCCGCCGCGCTGCCGTAATTCTTGCGCACAATCGGGATTGCGGGGATGCCGTGCTTGCGCGCCCGCTCGAGGCCGTAGGCGTCAGGCCGCGAACTGATAACGCACACGAATTCGAGGTCGAGCTCCCCCGCGCCGGACCGGTCGAGCAGATTCTGCAGGGTGGTACCGCTTCCGGACAACAACACCGCGATTTTGAGTGCCATGACATTTACCCCATCGAAGTATTCGCCAACGCATTGTCCTCGAGAAACGAGACGCAAACGTTCATGCATCAGGCCATTGGCCAGTATAGACTTCCGTGGCGGGACCTTCCTGATACACAAAGCCGTCGTCCGCCCATTCCACGGTGAGATGCCCGTACACAAGGTGGACGTTCACGCGGCGGTTGATCCGGCCGGTGAGCATCGCCGCCAGAGCGGCGCCGCACGAGCCGCTGCCGCTTGCCATGGTAATCCCGCTGCCCCGTTCCCAGATGCGCATGACGATGTTATCCCGGTCGTGTACCGTGACGAACTCGACGTTTGTCCGCTGTGGGAAAGAGGGGTGGTTTTCGAGCTGGGGCCCGATTTCCGCGAGCGGGACCGCCGCCGCGTCGTCGACAAAAATGACGGTGTGGGGGTTGCCGATGTTGACGCATGTCACGACAAACGTGTGACCCGGGATGGCCAGCTTTTCTTCGATGACCCGGCCGGGAGGCCCCAGCATGGGAATCTCGCTCCGTTCGAAGCGCGGCTTTCCCATGTTCGAGCGGACCGAGGTGACCACGCCTTCATCCGTGGTGGCGAGTTCGACGCGGTTAGGGCCGGCGCCCGTGAGGATTACGAACGCCTTCTCGTGGGTCATGCGGCGGTCAAACACATATTTTGCGAAACAGCGGATGCCGTTTCCGCAGGTTTCGGCTTCGCTTCCGTCGGCGTTGAAGATACGCATGGCGAAATCGGCGCCGCCCTCGCCGGGCAATACCAGGATGATGCCATCGGCGCCTGCGCCCAGATGGCGGTGGCTCATCGCGCGCGCGAGTTCGGACGGGTCTTCAACCGGGCAATGTTCCGCGTCGATAAACAAATAATCATTGCCCAATCCGTGCATCTTCGTGAATTCAATGGCCATGACGCTACCTCTGTGCCAATGCCCGTCCGGGCGCTGCTTCGCGCCGGCAAAGACGCCCCGGCCTCGCGGGGTCAGGCCGGCTGTTCCATAGCCCCGCGAATCAGGCGGTCGAGCAGGTCAGGAAAGGGGATCCCCGCCGCGGCGGCCGCCTGGGGGAACAACGACGTTTCCGTCATGCCGGGTATGGTGTTAACCTCGAACCAAACGGGCCGGTCATTTACGAGAATCATATCACTCCGGCTCAGGCCTCGACAACCTATCGCCGCGTGAACGCGCACGGCAACGTCCTGCGCCGCTCTGGTGCTTTCCGGGGAGATGCGGGCGGGCGTGATTTCCTGGCAGGCGCCGGGAGTGTATTTCGCGGTGTAATCGAAATACGCCGATGTGACGGGGCAGATCTCGGTGACGGGGAGGGCTTCGGGCGGCGCGCCGGGGGTGGCATCGAGCACGCTGCACGTGACCTCCACGCCTTTGAGGTACTGTTCAATAAGGACCGTGTCGTCGAAGGCAAACACGTTCAGCAGGGCATCGCGAAACTCGCGGATCTCCCGCGGGATCGCCATCCCCAGGCTCGAGCCCTGGCAGGGACTCTTCAGCACACAGGGAAACCCGAGTTCGGTGTGCACGCGTTTGAGGACGGTTTCGTGGTCCGCGTCCCATAATGCGCGCGTGACTACGATGTCGCGGGCCACGGGTATCCCGGCCTGCGCAACCACCGCTTTCGAGCGTATCTTGTCGATGGCGAGGGCGCTGGCGCCACAGCCCGAACCAACGTATGGGATGGCCAACATGTCGAACAGCCCTTGAATGCGGCCGTCTTCGCCATACGGGCCGTGCAGAGCGATGAAGATGCAGTCCAGCGCCAGTTCGTGGATGCGCGAAAGGGCATCGCTTATGTGGCAGGGCCGCTCGTTGAAGATCTTCCACTTGCCTTCAGGGGTGATGATGATGGGGAGCGCGTCGTAGAACTCGCGGTCGAGATTGCCCGCGACCATGGCCCCCGAGCGCAGCGATACCTCGTGTTCCGAACTCACGCCGCCCATCACGACGGCAACCTTGCGTCTAGCCATATGTCATCCTTTTCCGCGCGGTGTGTTTTGGCGTGGATAGTATACCCGGCGGCCGGGCGAAAGTTTCCCGAGGGCTCAAATCAAGCTTGTCGAGAAGTACCGTTCCGCGCGGTCGGGGAGCACCGTCGCGATGACTGCGTTCGGGCCCCGGCGCTTGGAGACCTCGATCGCGGCCCAGACATTCGCGCCGGAAGACACCCCGACGAGGAGACCGCCTTCGCGCGCCAGCAGGCGGGCCGTCGCAATGGCATCGTCATCGGTAACCTCGATGACGGTATCCACGAGCGAAGTATCCAGTATCTTGGGCACGAAACCGTCGCCGATCCCCTGGATCTTGTGCAATCCGGGTTCATGCCCGAGCAAAGCCGACACATTCTTTGGTTCGACGGCCACAATCTCGGTTTTGGGGTCGCGTTCTTTCAAGAAGGACCCCACGCCCTGCAACGTGCCGCCCGAGCCAAGACCCGAGACAAACGCATCGACATGGTGGTCCAACTGGCTCCAGGTTTCGGGCCCCGTCGTGATGAAATGGATCTTCGCGTTGTCGGGGTTCTCAAATTGTTGCGGCACGTAAATGGACGAGTCCGCGGTGCGGCGGCGTTCGACCTCTTGCACGGCCCCGTCGATGCTTAGCTCGGGCGATGTCAGGACAAGCGTTGCGCCCAGGGCAACGATGATCTTCTTGCGTTCTTCGCTCATGTTTTCGGGCATGACAATGGTGACCGGGTAACCCATGCGGCGTCCCACCAGGGCAATCCCGATGCCGGTGTTGCCCGAGGTGGGTTCCATAATGCTCATGCCCGGTTTCAAATCGCCGCGGCGAACCGCCTCCTCGAGCATGAAACGCGCGACCCGGTCCTTGATGCTTCCGCCCGGGTTGAGGTACTCCGCCTTGGCAAAAATGGATGCCCCCGTCATGTCCTTGAGGCAGACAATAGGGGTGTTGCCGATTTGGTCCAGAACATTTTTCGAATACATGGAGTGCTCCTTATGAAGTCATCTTATAGAAGGCCACCAGCTTATGAGCGGAAGGCGTCCATTGTCAAACCGCGGGAAGACGTTCCGCCGCGCCAAGGACCGGGCAGGGCGGGAAGCCTCTCAAAACCACAGCCTGCG
>DAOLNV010000039.1:0-39836 GCA_035416745.1 Candidatus Hydrogenedentota bacterium
ATCATGAAGCGCTCGATGCCTTCACGCAGGCGGTACACCGTCGAGCCGCCGCCGTTGCCGTTCCCGGCGGTCACGCTGGCATCACCGCGTATCGCGTTATTGACACCCTCGATGTCCGATGCCGTGTATGCGGCAGCCACTGCGCCAAGGAAGCTTTCCCAGGTCTCGACGACCTGGGCGGGCCCCAGGATGGCAGGATCGACAACGACGCCCAACGGGGTAAGGATCATCGCCACGCCCGCCAGCGACTTGGTCGGATAGTCGTCGCCGGCACGGTCATAGACAAAGCCGTTATACCGGTAGCTCATGTCGACCGACTTGATGCACGCGCCGCCGTAGTTACAGCCGTGACCATCCTCAATCACATCCAGTTTTTCGCCACTTCCGAAGAAGTTCTCGCCGTTCGCGCCGGTATAGTTCTGCGTGCCGTCATCCGCGTCCGACGGGCAGAAGAAGATCGCCGGGTCCGTAAGGTATTCGGGGTAAATGTCCGTCACCAGGGGCCCGAAGTCCAGCGCGAACGTGTCATTAACGCGGACGACATTGGGGGTGAACAGAGGGTGGAAATACTGAAGCTGCATGGGGGGCCATTGTTCGCCCTTGGATTCGTTGGCGAACATCTTGAAAACGAGTGCCTGCTGTTTGAGGTTATTGGCGCAACTTGCGCGGCGGGCCGCTTCGCGTGCGCGGGCGAGTGCGGGGAGCAGGATGGCCGCCAGAATGCCGATAATAGCGATGACGACCAGCAGCTCGATTAGCGTAAAGCCTTTCTTCATGATCCATTCTCCTTTATGTTGCTCTATGAAGCCTTCCCAGAGGCTGCCCACAAACCCGCGGCCACATGCCGCAGGAATATCCACATTCCAGATATGAAACTATCAACAAAAACAAACATCAACGCCCTGTTTTGAGATTCCCGCACGCCGAAGAACTCAGATGACGGCGCCTTTCGGGCGGGGAACGAGAGCGTTCGCTCGTGTTCAACTGCTTGTGGCGGCCCAATAATGACAACGATGTCAAAGGAACCATAGCATAGATTGGGTAGGCTGTCAAGAGGATTTTTGCACCGCGGTTTTGCCTGTGTTTATTGACTAACATTAAAATTCTGTGGACATCTCATGCGCTATGCTGTAAACTACGTGAAGTAGTCTGTGTCAAGCCCTGTCTGGTAATCGTTGTCATGGCGATTGAACCCGGATGGCATAGGGCGAGGGTGGGAAAAGGTCGAGATGGAGAAAACGACGCGTCCTAACGACATGTCATGGACGATTCACGATATCGCGCGTGAGGCGGGTGTCTCGGCGAAGACCGTCAGCCGTGTGGTGAATCAGGAGCGGGGCGTCGCGGAAGACACGCGGCGGCGGGTCGAGTCTATCATCGAAGAAGTGGCGTACTACCCGCATACGGGGGCGCGCAGCCTTCGCACGACCACCCGCGACTGCATTGGCGTGACGTTGCCGGCCCCCCGTTCGGTCGTTCCGCTGAGCAGCACCATGCTGAACTGGCTGTTCGTCGAGCTGGACCGGGTATTCGGGTCGAAGGGGAATTTCGTTGTGTTCGATCTGAACCCCTACGCGACGGCCAACCACCACGATTATGCCCGCGGCCTCTGGGAACAGCGGTACTCCGGCCTGGTAATCGCCGGTGTTCTGACCGAAGACGACCCCGTGGTCCGCAGGGTACACAAGTCGGGCGCCCCCTACATGACCTCCTGCCGCATGGATACGTTCCCCGAGTGCAGCAGCGCCACGATTGATATCGAGGAGGGGGCGTATCTGAGCACGGATTACCTCATCAAGCGGGGCCACAAGCGCATCGGCATGTTGAAGCCGTTCAGGAATATGCAGCCCGGCAACGCCCGTCTCCGCGGCTACGCGCGCGCCTGCGAAGCCAACGGCATTCCCTTCGACGAAAACCTGGTCCGCCCGGTCACCCTGGAGTCGGCGGACGTAATCAACGCTGTCTTCCGGCTGCTCTCCGACCCGACGGTGACCGCGCTGATCGACAGCAGCGGCGGCGAAGACTCCGCGAGCATCCGCGAAGGAGTGCGGCGCACCGGACGCGTCCTCGGCAAGAACGTCGACGTGCTGCCGTGGACCTATTCCCACAACGCGACGGTGCTCAACGAAGCATGCGCGCACCTGTGGCTCCCGTTGCGCGAAGCCATGGCCGAAGGGTTCGAACTCCTCGAGAAATGGTTCCGGAACGAGGCCGAAGGGCCGGTTCATGTCCTCTATCACACGATTCTTCGCGAAACCCCGGGTGAAGACGAGGTGTTCGAGAAGCACACCGTGTTCCAGTTGATTACCTGAACGCCGCGCTGCGGGTCCGCTTCCTCCGGCGAGCATCTTCATTGGCGCGTTCTCCTTGTGGGCCCGCCGCCCGTGTGGGACCGGCGCCCTCGCTCCTGCTTGTGTGAGACCGGCGCCCTTGCCGGTCATTCCGCCACGTGTGGGACCGGCAGATATCCCGGCCCACATTTGGGACGCCCCCGCCTCGGACACAACAGTCCGACAAAGCGCCAACGGCGCATAACATACCGGCCTTTACAGCGCCAACGGCGCGAAACATACCAGCCTTGGCTGAAGGCCAAGGAAACCGGCCCCCCAAAAATCCTCACCGGGCTGAAGGCCCGGAACATTACGTCGTGCGGCCGTTCAATCCCCAATATGTTTCGGGCCTTCAGCCCTCTTGCCTGTTTTGAATCCCATCACCTGGCCCTTCAGGCCAGGCTGGTATGTTACGCGCCTTCGGCGCTCCGGAGGTCCCATGCCGCCGCCGTTGGTGCTCTGGGGGACGCCTGCCGTTGGCCGTTGGCGGGGTTATCTGACCACGGCAAGGAGATGACGCCCCTGGGAGCGCCGAGCGCCAGCTCGGCATTCTTGTGCCGTCTGCCGCGTCGGCGGTCCGGACACCCCATGTTTCGCGCCTTGGGCGCTGAAGAGGGGTAAGCTGCAATCTGAAAGCATGTTTCGCGCCGTTGGCGATGGCATGGCCTGTTGCGGTAAGCTATGTCCCTGCGCATAGTGTCTTGTATGAAAGAAGCCGTCGTGGCGCTCTTGCTCGGGTTCCACCGCTTGGCAATATGCGGAACGCGCAATATACGTAACCGAACGCAGAGGAAATGGGCATGGCAAGGAATATTTACGAGAAAATCTGGGACGCTCACGTGGTGTACGAGGAACCGGGCCGGGACACGCTGCTGTTCATTGACCGGCATTTTGTTCATGAGGTGACTTCGCCCCAGGCCTTCGAGGGTCTGAGGCTGGCGGGGCGCAAGGTGCGGCACCCTGAACTCACGTTCGCGACCATGGACCACAACATTCCGACTACGGACCGCACTAAACCCATTGCGGACGCCCTGTCAAAGACCCAGGTTGAGGCGCTCCTCGCCAACTGCAAACAGTTTGGAGTGACGTGCTTCGACATGAACAGCGAGTTCAACGGCATTGTGCACGTGATCGGTCCGGAACTGGGGCTGACGCAGCCGGGATTCACCATCGTATGCGGGGATTCGCATACGGCGACGCACGGGGCGTTTGGCGCGCTCGCGTTCGGCATCGGCACAAGCGAGGTCGAGCACGTGCTGGCCACCCAGACCCTGTTGCAGCGAAAATCAAAGACCATGGAAGTGCGTCTGAGCGGCAAACTGGGCGCGGGCGTCACGCCGAAGGACGTAATCCTCGCCATCATCGGCAAAATCGGCACGGCCGGCGGCACAGGCTATGTGCTCGAATACACCGGGGAAGTGATCCGCAACATGACGATGGAAGGGAGGTTGACGGTCTGCAACATGACTATCGAGGCCGGGGCCCGGGCCGGTCTCGTATCTCCCGATACCACCACGTTTGAATACCTGAAGGGCCGGCCCCGTCTGCCGAAGGGCACGAGCCACGAGGAACTTGTCAGAGGATGGCAGGCCTGGGCATCCGACCCCGGCTGTTCCTACGACTCGCTCGTTGAACTCGATGGGGCAGCAATCGAGCCGCAGGTCACGTGGGGCACCTCGCCCGGAATGGTCACGGGCGTCAGCGGCACGGTGCCGCGGCTGAACGAGATTGCGGATGCCAACGCGCGTCTCGCTGCCAAGAAGGCCCTGGAATATATGGATTTGCCCGAGGGACTGCCCATCAGAGACATCACGATCAACAAGATGTTCCTCGGTTCATGCACGAACGGCCGCATCGAAGACCTCCGGGAAGGCGCCAGGGTGGCCAAAGGCTACAAAGTCCACGCGGCCGTTGAGCAGGCCCTCGTGGTACCCGGTTCGCGGCAGGTCAAGGCGCTGGCCGAAAAGGAAGGCCTGGACCAGATCTTCAGGGAAGCCGGGTTCGAGTGGCGTGAACCCGGCTGCTCGATGTGCCTGGCCATGAACGCCGACGTGTTGAATCCGGGCGACCGGTGTGCGGCAACGTCGAATCGCAATTTCGAGGGACGCCAGGGCAAGGGCGGCCGGACGCACTTGGTGAGCCCGGCCATGGCCGTCGCCGCCGCAATCGAAGGACACTTCGTCGACATTCGCGACTGGGAATACAAATAGAGCGAAGCAAAGGAGGCGGTCATGGGTTGCTGTTTGGGCGTGGTTGCGCTTATTTTCCCGCGAATTGCGCTGTTCGTGATGTGGCTGAGCGGGTACGGCGGCCGGGCCTTTGACACCATCCTCTGGCCGCTGCTGGGCTTTTTTTTCATGCCGTACACGACCTGCGGGTATGCGTTCGCGGCCAATTCGCTGGGCGGCCTCAAGGGATGGGGGCTGGCGGCGCTCATCGTTGGCGTCGTGCTCGATGTAGCCAGCCACGGGGGAGGGGCGCGCTCCGGACACCACTATTACCAGCGCGTCCGCGTCCATAGACACGACTAGGCCTTGGACTGACACGGAAACATCGACCGTTTGAGGAGTGAACCGATGAAACCATTTACCATGCTGACGGGCATTGTCGCGCCGCTCGAGGCGCTCAATGTCGATACGGACCAGATTATCCCGAAGCAGTTTCTCAAGCGCGTGGCGCGCACGGGCTACGAAGACGCCCTGTTTTTCGACTGGCGCTACCTTGACGACGGCAAAACGCCGAATCCTGATTTCGAGATGAACGCGCCGCGGTACCAGGGGGCGAGCATTCTGCTGGCCAAGGACAATTTCGGCTGCGGCTCGTCGCGCGAACATGCTCCCTGGGCGCTTGACAACTATGGATTCCGGTGCCTGCTGGCGCCGTCCTTCGCCGACATTTTCTACAACAACTGCTTCAACAATGGCATACTCCCCATCAAGCTGCCGGGTGGAGTGGTCGAGCAATTGTTCCAGGAAGTGCGCGCCCGGGAAGGGTATCGACTGACAATCGACCTGCCCGCGCAGACGATTACGAAACCGAACGGCGAGAGTATCGCGTTTGATCTGGACCCGTTTCTCAAGGAACGGCTCCTGAACGGTTGGGATCAGATTGCGCTGACCCTCCGCCACGAAGACAAGATTCGCGCCTACGAAGAACGCCGGGGGCTGGCATAAGCCGCCTCCGCATGACGCGTCCGGGAATGCGCCGGCAGGCAACGAGCGGAGATGAACGCCACAGAAGCGACGCCAGAGGTCTCGGGGGAAAAGCCGGAGCGCCGATTGCCCTGGCTCGAACGCCCTCATTCCGGGACTACGCTGATTCTCGGGCTCGGTCTCTTTTTCTGGCTGTGTTTCGCGCTGGCAGGCACGTTTTCGCCGCCCGAGGAGCGTATCGAGGGCGTTGACCCCGTGGCGTACTACGCGTGGCTGCGGTCCCTGGCGTTCGATCACGACCTCGACTTCGAGAACGAATATCGCGCGCTGGTCCCCGAGGAAGAAGCCCTCACAAAAGGCAGCCCCGTCGACCCCGGCGGCCCCCGCACCGCGACCGGCCGCGTTCCCAACGCATTCTCGATAGGGCCCGCGATATTGTGGGCGCCGTTTGTCGCGGCCGGCCATTTTGCGGCAACGATGGGCGGCATCCCGGCCGACGGGTATTCGCAGCCCTACCACACGGCGGTTTTTCTCGCCAACATCGTCTACGGCACGGCGGGCGCGCTGTTGGTATTCGCGGCGCTGCGCGCGCGCTGGGACAGGCGCACGAGCAGCCTTGCGGCCATCGGCGCATGGGCGTGTTCTCCCGCCTTGTACTATGCCTATGCCCAGGAAGCCATGGCGCACGCGTGTTCGTTCTTTGCGATGGCCCTGTTTCTGTGCGCGTGGCTGCGCCTGCGCAAATTCGAGACGGTGTGGGGATGGGCGTTGATCGGCGGCTCACTCGGCCTGGCCGCCTTGGTCCGCTGGCAGAATGCGATGTTCGCCGTCATACCAGCCATCGACCTTCTCTGGAAAACCGACCGGAATAAGCTCGCCCGCCTGGCCGTATGCGGCGCGGCGGCGGCCCTGGTGTTCAGTCCCCAGATGGCCGGCTGGCATGTCCTGTACGGGTCGTTCGTGACCATCCCGCAGGGTCCGGGGTTTATGACGTGGTTTCGGCCGGCGCTGGTTCGCGTGTTGTTCTCGGCCCGTGAAGGCCTCTTCACCTGGACTCCGCTCATGGCGATGGGCGTTCTGGGCCTGTTCCTCTGGCCTGAGGACGACAAGAAAGCCTATGCGGCGATGGCGGCCGCCGTGCTGATTCAGGTCTATATCACCGCCTGCGCGGGTGACACGGGGTGGTCGTTCGGAATGCGCCGTCTTGTCAATTGCACACCCTTCTTCGCGGTAGGCCTGGCGACGGTACTCTCGCGCTACAGGACCGCCAGACCGCGGTGGGCCGGACTCGTCATCGCCGTGTGCGCCGCCTGGAACGCCCTGTTTGTCATGCAATACGCGGGACTGCTCGATACGCTCTACATCAACAAGGCCCTTCAAACAGTCTCTGAACAGCACCACGTTCCGGTGGATACTCTGGCCAGCATGAGCACTCTTCCGGACGGAACACCGTTTGACGCCGAGGAATTCGCGCGAAACCACCGTTTCCCCCGGGACAGCGCCCCCACATTGCGCCAGTTCATCCCCGACAAGTTGACCGTGTTGGTGGTATTCGTGCGGAGAGTGCTCGCATGGCGTTAACGGCCCGTCCGGTCCATCGCCTCGCGCCGCTTCTTCCTACTGGCTGTTCTGAACAGAAAAACCAGGACACATAAGAACAACGCCGTGAACCTCTCAGCTCACGGCGTTGCAGGCATTCTGCCGTTGGGTCCTTGGGATGCTCAGGTCGCGGCGTCGACACCGCCGATCCGGGCAAGGTCCTCAGACACGGGGAATTTTTCGCTGGGATACCGGATGAACTCGACGTGCCCGTCCATATAGAGCACGTTAGAGCCGCCGGGGATGTGGTTGAAATCATTCACGGAGGTATTCAGCACATCCCACCAGACTGCCAGGGTAGACTGAGCCATGCTGCTGGAAGCCGGATTGTTGATATCCGTGATGAAGAACCGCTCGATGCCCTCGCGAAGACGGTATGCGTTAAGGTTTCCCAACGTGGGATGGGCGATGGTGTGGTCTGCTTCGGTGTCGTTGAACAGAGGCAGGAGCGCTTGGGCGGCCAGAAGCGCACCCAGCTCCGCATCGCCGCCACCCCAGATCTCATTGTCAATCCATTCATTGCTGCCAACGGCGTACCCCATATAGGTGTAGGATGAGTCGCCCTGGTTCGCGAATCTTCCCCATCCGTCAAGGAGGTTGATGCCGTCGGCAGGATTCATGTCAAGTTCGCCGTCGGCGCGGACCCAGTTGCCGCCCGTGTTCGGGTCCAGCATATTCTTGCCTTCCGGGTCCGAGGGGCAAATGAGCACGTTCGGGTCAGTCAAGTATTCGGGATAGATGCTGGCCGGATTGGGCATCCAGCACATTTCGGTCGCGACACGCGGAACGCTCGGGTCATCCGTTGGCATCTGAGGGCCTTGTACCTTGTGAGGGAACTTTTCGCCCTTCGATTCGTTGGCGTACATCTTCAGAACAATTCCGAGTTGTTTCAGGTTGTTGGCGCAACTCGCCCTTCTGGCAGCCTCACGGGCGCGCGCGAGCGCCGGCAGCAAGATAGCGGCAAGTATGCCGATAATTGCAATAACCACCAACAGTTCAATCAACGTAAATCCAGCTCGCTTCCTCATTTCTCTCTCTCCTTGAGTTTTGATGCCCCTGCAGGCCTTCCCGGGACCGTGCCCAGGAACTCCCCGTGATCTGGCAGATTTGGCTCTTGTCCCGGGGACCGGACCTCGTGTCCTTCTTTGCGTATCCCGGGATTGCCGAAACACCCCTATCGTTGGTTCGTTAGAAGATTGATCGGGAGCCGCCTCTTCCCCACAGGCATGATACCCCCATCGCGTCCTCCGAAACAAGGACGAAAGGTTAGCGGATATTCAATCATGCGCAGGTTTTCGCGAGCGTGAGCGGGACGCCGGCGAACGCCCCCGCGCCCACGAAAAAGGGCGCCTCGCGCATTCATCGAGGCGCCCTGTCCGTATCCGTGGGGCATTCAGCCTACTAATACATAAGCTCCATCCAGCGCTTGCCTGCCTTGAGCTCGGCCTTGCGCCGCTGCCATTTCTCTTGCGAACCGGCGATCTTGGCCATGGCCTCGTCCAGAAGTTCGCTCACCTTCTCATGTCCGGCCACGTAGACATACGTATCGGGGTCGCGGACCATGTCCCACACTTCGTGAGCGTTCTGCTCGATGGCTTTGTCCAGCGCGATGGGGGCATCGAGCGCTGGATGGGGGCTGACCGCCTCAAACGCCTTGAACGTTCCTTCGTCGTAGTAGTTGGCGAAGTCATCGCGCTTGTCGTTCATATAGATCATTTCGAGACCGGTCTTGGCGCCGAAGAACAGGCGAACTTTGCCCTTCCAGCCGCCGCGCTCGTCGTAAATGTGGCGAACAAATGCGCGGAACGGGGCGATGCCCGTGCCCAATCCGACCATCAGGAGGTTCGTCGTGTCGTCATCGGGGATCGAGAACGCGCCTTTGTACGGCCCTGCCATCGTGAGCTTATCACCGGCCGTCCGGTCGCAAAAATAGTTGGAAGCCTTGCCTTCGTACTTCTCGCCGCTGTAGTCGTCGATGTAAAAACACCTCTTCACGCAGAGCGTCAGGCGCGTTTTTCCGCCGGAGGCCTTCTTGCCGCCGGCTATGGTGTACAGGCGGAGGTGATATTCGCTGCCAAACTCGTGCGGACCCGGCACCAGCAGCCCGATGCTGTCCCCCACGGTGTACGAGAAGTCATCCTCCAGCTCAATAACGATATTCCGGATATCCTCCTCCGAGTCCGCCGGAGTGATGCGTTCGTTACTGATGACCGTTGCCACAAACGGTTTGCTGATGTCCAAGTCTGCCAGAGACGCCATGGTAATTCCTCCGCTTCGTTCTCCACGCAGGAGAACCCTTTGCGCAATTGATACGAACGCCCGGGCAGGGCATGTTTGCCTGATGGCTCACACTGGCCCCGGCATAAGGTGCACTCGGCGTACAGTCCTCCCCTGCCCGAAGGACCCATCTCAAACTCAGTAAGCACGTATTGTAGGGGGCATGCACAGGGAGAGTCAAACGGCCGGGCAGCCGGTACGCTTCCTGGGCGAAGCCCCCTGGAGTCGGAGCTGTGCCTCTCCCGCATCCGGGGCTGGAAATGGTTCACGCCGTTTCTGCGGAGCTTGCGCGACTGATACAGCCACCCGGAGCAGCTCAGTGCCCTTGGTGCAAGCGGTCAGCAAGAAACAACGGAAGACCCGCCTCGACGATGCGCCGGGCCGCCGCATCAACGTCATAAGGAACCCGCACCAGCTCGTATTCCTCGGTTTCCGAGTTGAAGATGCCGAACGACGCCCGGGCATCGTCGTCCCGGGGCTGTCCTACCGAGCCGGGGTTGATCAGGTATACCTTCCGGGGGTCCAGGGTGAATCTTGACTCTTCGTCCAAGGCGTACACCCCGTCGTCGGTGAAGATGCCCGGACAATGCGTATGGCCAAAGAAGCATACGCGATAGTTTCTTTCGAGCAGTTTGTCAATATAGGGCCGCGTCTCTTGCCACGAGAAGATGTAATCCCATTCCCCCTCTTCCGGGGTGGCATGAACAGCCAGGAACGAGTCGCAGACCATGCTCAGGGGCAGATTCTTGAGCCACTCGAGATTGTCCGGGCTGAGGTGTTCGGTAGTCCACTTGACGGCCGATAAGGCGAGCTGGTTGAATCCCCACGGCTCTTCCTGGCCGCAGGCTACGGCATCGTGATTGCCAAGAATAGTGGGAATGTCCCGCGCGCGAATGGCTGACACGCATTCGTCGGGCGATGCGCCATAGCCGACAACGTCCCCGAGGCATATGGTCCGGGGAATCGTGTGCTCATCGATATACGCCAAGACGACATTAAGGGCTTCCAGATTGCCGTGAATGTCGGAGATGATGGCGTAGCGCACGCGCACCCCCCTTCTGCTTCGGTCTCTCAGACCTGGCCCGCGGCGTGATTCGATAGGCTCCGGTCCGGCTGGCCTCGAAAATACATCAAAATCCCACCCCTTTGCCACGGTCAACGCGTCAGAAACTTGAAGTCTTCCGGGCAGAACTGCGATAAGAATGCCTTGATAATTCGAAAAGTGCAACCTGTTAGCAAGTCTTTTGTGCTTATCAAGAGGAACTGAGAATGAGCCCACGTACAGCAGCGTTGAGCATCCTGTTCACGGCCGTTTTCCCGGCATGGGCCGGCCAAGACGCCGCCCCGGGCCGGGAACAGGCTGCGGGGGCGCTCCGGAAGGCCGTGGAATTCTTCCAAAACGACGTGTCCATCGAGGGCGGCTATTTGTGGCGGTACACGGCCGACCTCACGCTGCGGGAAGGCGAAGGC
Organism: Candidatus Hydrogenedentota bacterium; assembly: GCA_035416745.1. Classification (NCBI taxonomy): domain Bacteria; kingdom Pseudomonadati; phylum Candidatus Hydrogenedentota; species Candidatus Hydrogenedentota bacterium. The sequence continues at coordinate 10,829 of DAOLNV010000039.1, forward strand.
AAGGCCACCGCAACGCAGGCATGGGTACAGCCTCCCGGCACGCCGACCGTGGGCACGTCCTTTCTTCAGGCGTACGAGAAGACGGGCGAACCCTATCTCCTCGACGCGGCACGGCAAACGGCCCATGCACTCGTGAAAGGGCAGCTGGTTTCCGGGGGCTGGCAATATTCGATCGAATTCGACCCCAAAAAGCGCGAATCATACGCATACCGCGCTGATTCGCCTGAGGCCAAAGGCCAGAACGTCAGCACCCTCGACGACAACACGACCCAGGCCGCCCTGCGCTTTCTGATGCAGATGGACAAGACCCTCAACTTCGAGGATGAGGCCATTCACGGCGCGGTCATGTATGGGCTCGAAAAGCTGTTGGCGGCGCAATACCCGAACGGCGCGTGGCCGCAGCGATTCACCGGCTCGTACAATTCCCAGGACTTCCCCGTCAAGCCTGCATCGTATCCTGACGAGTGGTCTCGGACCTATGAAGGAGCCTACTACCAGGGTTACTACACGTTCAACGACAGCACCATCAACGACGCCATAGAGACCATGTTCGACGCCGCGGAGACATACGACAGGGCCGACTGCCGCGAGGCCGCGCTGCGCGCAGGCGATTTCATCATTCTCGCGCAGATGCCCGATCCGCAGCCGGGCTGGGCGCAACAGTACGACGCCGAAATGCACCCCGCATGGGCCCGGAAATTCGAACCTCCGGCGGTCACCGGCGGAGAATCGCAGGCGGTGATGCATACGCTCCTGTATCTGTACCGAAAGACCGGCGAAACAAAATACCTCGAACCCCTCCCCCGCGCGTTGGATTACTACGAGAAATCCGCGCTGCCGGACGGCCGTCTCGCGCGGTTCTACGAACTCCGCACCAACACTCCCCTGTATTTCACCAAGGATTACCAGCTCACGTACAGCAGTGACGATATGCCCACGCACTACGCCTTTATCGTGGATTCATCGCTCGCTTCCATTCGCAAGGAATACGAGCGTCTCAAGAACACGCCGCCAGAAGAATTGAAGACCCAGTCCGCCCCTTCTAAACCGCGCATGACCCCCGAACTTGCCCAAAGAGCCCAGGCCCTCATCGATGCGCTGGACGAACGCGGCGCATGGACCGAAGCGGGAGACCTCCGGTATCACCCCAAAGGGTCCGCCGACCGCGTTATCGACACCCAGACGTTTGTCCGGAACATAGGCGCATTGTCCGACTATCTCGCAGCGCTGGAATCGTAAGCCCAAAATGCGTGAAGGTGCGCCAGACAGGCCGGGGTGGTGTGCCGCAGGGAACGTCGCTGCAGGAAGGGCAGGGAAACCCATTGCCACGGATGGGATGTCGATGACTATTTGTCGTCCCGCGAGGTCTGGTGGCGCTGAAATGCGGCGAGATAGTCCTCGGGGGTGACAGCGTACTTCTGACAAACGGTCCGCTCGAGGACCTCCCGCGGGTCGCCCCCCTGAGCATTGCCTTCACAGTAAATCCAGCATCCCCTCGCAACCCCGCGCGTCTTCTCGAGCTGTTCGTCCAGGTACTTGGGCAGGTAGTTGGGCTTGCGGGTGCGTGTGTTCCACGGATGGTACCCCGGCAGCACGCGCGCGGCGAATGGATAGGCTTTGTGCACATCTTTCACGAACGAACTGGGATCCACGAACCAGCGGACCAGATGGCTGGGCACATCCGGGGCGGCCATCTCGTTCTCCCCCGCTCCGTAGCTTTTTTCCGTGGCAATCCAGATCTCTACACCCGCGTCATGGATGCCCTTCAACCACCAGTAATTCCCGTCGCTGCACCCGGGAATCCCGGCGTACATACGCGCCTCGTATACTTGCATGAGAACAACGCCGGGCCAGACGCCGCGCATCGCCTCGCCGGCTTGCCGTCCGCGATGGTAATACATACCCGACAACCCGAACTCATCGTTGAAGGTCCAGGCGCAGACGTGATCGGCCACGTCCTTGTACTTCTCTCGAACTTCCTCCGGCACACCGTCGTAGTCTTCGGCGTCGTACACAATGCCGCGGAAACCCAGCTGCCGCGCGCGAGCGTATATGCGGCGCATTTCTTGAACTGTCGTGAGCCAGCGCTGTTCGTCGCGCAAATCCTCGGGACTGTTGACCATGAACGTAAAGGCTTCGTGTTCCCCAAGCCAGTAACGAATGCCGCGGCGGGCGAGCGCGTCGAGCGCCCCGCTGTCCGCCCAAAGCTCGAGACCGCTGTTGGTGTTGGTCTGGGGAAAGGCCGTCTCGGCAAAATCGAGCCAGAGATCCGTCGCGCGGAGTTCGTGCTCGAAGTAATCCAGCTTTGCCAGGTAATCACGCTCCAAATCGCCTGACCAGCACATCACGTGGCGCTCGGGATAGTTCGGATAGCCTGAGGGGATAAGTTCGGAGAGGGCGCCCTGCTTGACCCCGCCCACATGGACCCGCATATACCGCCCAACAGCATCACCGAGAGGGATGTTCGTACGGTCGCCGCCCCGCCACATGGGAAGGTTCACCCGCCTCCCGAGAAGCGGCCGGAATGTCTCGCCATCCCCACTGACCTCGATTTCCTCTATCCAGCGTACAGGCTTCGATTGCCCGTTCACGACGGTCAGACCTTCGAGCACAAAAGGCTGCTTCAGATCGAGCGTGAGCACCGTGGCGATGTCGCCCGGCAGGTTGGGATCGTGCACGAACATGGTTTCCGTGGCGGCATCCCCGTCGCAGACGTGACTAACCTGGTCAATTGCGTCTCCACCGGCTACTTCCACGAGCGCCACTGGAATTGATGCCGTCTCGCCGTTCGCTTGGTACCCGCCAAGTGCGGCAAACATCGTGGCGGCAAGAATGCCCGCCCATTGAACATGTCGCCTTACCATTTGCGCTCCTCCCTGTCTTGAAGCTTTCTTGACATCATACCAGTGCGCCGCCAGGGGGAGCACCCAGCGCTGCGGCGAAACGCCGTTGAACACGGGCAGCTACAGGCGGCGGCGCGTGGACCGTGTGGTGGCCCAGGGCCGCCTCCTTAGCCCCGGAGGGGCGGCAGAAGTTGTGCCTCAACGTGACGGGCGAGGGCGCCGGCCCCACACGCCGGTCCGACACGAGCAGCGGGGAGCCCCGCACCACAGCGTCCTGTTTATGTATCGGGCCTTCGGCTCTCTTGCCCGCCGGTGACGCCCGCCCACCTCAAAGACCGCGTTCTTGCACAACCTGTGCCGGTATTGAATGCTGCCCCTGATGCGCCTACAATCCCCTCAGGTTTACCATGAAGCGCAGAGACATCCGTGAAAGGAATAAATCCTATGAGAGCCGCTATCGTTTTGGTGTTGGCCTGCGCCGTTTCGTCGGCATTCGGCCTTCCGGCACTGGCGAGCGAAGGAGCCGCCCAAGAAGAGACGCTCCGGGTGGTAGTGGTCACTGGCGGTCACAGCTACGATAAGGAAGCGTTCGAAGGGTTTTTCAAAGGAATCGAGGGCATCGAATTCGTTTTTCAGGAACAAAAGGACCACAGCGAACTCTTCGAAGACGTTTCCGGCTGGGACTACGACGTCATCGTGTTCTACTCGATGACCCAGAACATCTCCGAGAAACGGCAGCAGAACCTCATTTCACTTCTCGACGAGGGCGTGGGCGTAGTCGCCCTGCATCACATCATTTCCGGGTTCAACAAATGGCCCGAGTTTCAGAAGATCATTGGCGCGCGCTACCTGCTCGAACCCGTCGAGCAGGATGGCAAGCAGCTCCCGGGCTCGACCTACCAGCACGATGTCGAGATCGACGTCAAGGTGGCGGACCCCCTGCACCCGGTGACCAAGGGCGTCGCGGGCTTCAAGACGGTTGACGAAACGTACAAGGGCTGTCTGTTCGAACCCGACAACCACGTCTTGCTCACCACAGACAATCCTGCCAGCGACAAGAGCGTCGGGTGGGTGCGTACCTACAAGAACGCCCGGGTTTGCACCATCCAGCTCGGACACGGGCCGTCCATCTTTGCAGACCCTCAATTCAAGAAGCTCGTGGTGCAGGCGGTGAAATGGACCGCAAAGAAGACCGGCTGAAAACGGCGTTCTGAGGGAGAGGCGGCGCCACCAAAAGACGAGTCGTGGGGTTCGTTCGTCTTCCGGTTCATTGTCAGGCGTCGTGGGGGCATCAGCGGGGAAACACGGGCTGGAGCCCCGCCCGCCCATCGCGGGCTGGGGCACGGCGGGGCGTTACTTGTACCGGTACGTGACGCGTCCCTTGGTCAGGTCGTAGGGCGACATCTCGAGTTTGACGCGGTCCCCGGGGAGAATGCGAATGAAATACTTGCGCATCTTGCCGGAAATGTGTGCGAGAACAATGTGTCCGTTATCCAGTTTCACGCGAAACATCGCGTTAGGTAAACATTCCGTGACTTCGCCTTCAACCTCTATGCACTCTTCCTTTTGCATATATGCCTTTCCTGCCAGCTCCTTCTTCGAGTTCCAATAAACCCTTTCAAGAAATGCCCTGCCACGAAACACAGGCGAAGCGGCCGGCCCGCTTCTCAACGCTTTCCCCAGACTGCGCGGCGCACAGAAAGCATTCCCCATATGGTACCAGATGCGAGGAAGACATGTCCACACAAGACAACCATTATCAGTAGCTTAGGACTACCACATACGGGGCCGGGCGCCCGTATCTGACGGGACAAGCGCCACTTGAACCCGTGCGTGGCGGGTGTTACGCTCTGGCAGATTCCGTCGACCCGGCGCAGCCGGACCCGGAGGTTTCAATGCCCGCCCCAAAACGGAGAACCGCGGCCAAGCGCCGAAGTGACAGCGTGAAGCTCGCCTTGATCGGCGCGGGCGCATGGGCGCGCGCGCAACACTATCCCATACTCGCGGAAATGCCGGACGTGACCCTGGCGGCTGTATGCGACTTGGACATGTCGCGCGCCCAGGAGGCCGCTGACACCTTCAAGATTCCGCGAACGTATCAAGACTTCCGGCGCATGCTCGAGGAGGTGCGTCCCCACGCCGTATATGCGATTATGCCTCCTCATCATCTCTTCGACGTGGCGGCTGACGCGCTTCAACGCAAGTGCCACCTCTTCGTGGAAAAGCCCCCGGGCCTCACCGCGTACCAGACGCGCCTGCTGGCATACCACGCGCGGAAGAGCGGCGTCTTGACCATGGCCGGATTCCAGCGGCGCCACGTGCCGCTGATAAACACCCTCAAGACTGAGGTCGAGGCCAAAGGACCCGTGCATACGGTCGAGGTAACCTATATCAAGCGCCAGCCCGACCCGCTGAACTATTACCAGGGCGCTATCGACATCCTCACGTGCGACGGTGTGCACGCGGTCGATACGCTGCGCTATCTCGCGGGATCCTGCAAGGGTGCCGAGGTGGCCGCCGTCTCGAGTTCGGTCAGAGCCATCGACGCGGAATTCGCCAACGCCTTTCACGCCCTGGTGACCTTCTCAAACGGCGTCACGGGCATCCTCAACGCCAACTGGGCCTGCGGCCACCGCGTGTTCGCGGCCGCCATGCACGCCACTGGCGCCTCCGCCTATGCGGAGCCCGATGCCGGCGGCACGCTGCACGTCGATGGCGGCAGCGCTGACGTGCACTATACCCCGGCTGAATGCGCGGGCTCGGAGGACCCGCTCCACTACCTGGGCTTCTACGGCGAGAACCGCCATTTCATCGACTGCATCAGGAAAGGCCGCCAACCCATCAGCTCATTCGCCGACGCCGCCAAAAGCATGGCCCTGGTGGAAATGATCCACGCGAACGCGTTGGGAAGGCCGGCACGCGCCAAGTGAATCGCGCCGTTCCCCGCCCTACAGGCCCTCTTCTATTTGCCGTTTTTCGAGGACCAGCAACCGGTCGCGGAATTCGGCCGCCTTTTCAAACTCCATGTTGTCGGCCGCCAACTTCATTCTCTTGCGCAGGTCGCGAATGGTCTTGTGAATGTCGAAGCTGGGCATATAGAGTTCCGGTTCTTCGGCAGCCTTCGGGACCGTGACGTAGTCACGTTCGTAGATACTCGCCATGACCTGCGTGATGGACTTCTTGATGGACCGCGGCGTGATCTTGTGCTTCTTGTTGTACGCGTTCTGGAGCTCGCGGCGCCGGCTCATTTCGTTGATGGCGCGTTCCATCGACCCGGTCATGGTATCCGCGTACATGATGACCCGGCCGTTGATGTTGCGCGCGGCCCGGCCGCAGGTCTGGATGAGGCTTCGCTCCGACCGCAGGTATCCTTCTTTGTCGGCATCGAGCACCGCTACCAGCGACACCTCCGGGATGTCCAGTCCCTCGCGCAGGAGATTGATCCCCACCAGGACATCGAATTCGCCGCTGCGCAACGCCCGCACGATCTCGATGCGCTCCAGGGTTTCCACATCCGAATGCATATACCGCACGCGCACCTGCAAATCGGCCAGATAAGCGGTCAGATCCTCGGCCATGCGTTTGGTCAGGGTGGTCACCAGGACGCGCTCGCTGCCCGCAACGACCTTTCGAATTTCATCGAGCAGGTCATCGACCTGGTCGGCTGCCGGGCGCACCTCGACCGCCGGATCAACCAGCCCTGTGGGACGCACCACCTGTTCAATGATCAACCCCCCGCTCTGCTCCAACTCGTAGGAGCCCGGCGTGGCGCTGACGAAGATGCATTGATTGACCTTCTTCCAGAACTCGTGGAACTTGAGCGGGCGGTTGTCGCGCGCGGACGGCAGCCGAAATCCGTACTCGACCAGCTTGTCTTTTCGCGACCGGTCGCCCTTGTACATCCCGTCGATTTGCGGCACGGTGATATGGCTCTCGTCGATAACCACGATGCTGTCTTGCGGAAAATAGTTCAGGAGCGTGTAGGGCGGTTCGCCCGGCATGCGGCCGTCCAGGTGGCGCGAATAGTTCTCGATACCGCTGCAATAGCCGATCTCGGCCAACATCTCGATATCGAACCGGGTGCGCTGTTCGAGCCGTTGCGCTTCGAGGAGCTTGCCTTCGCTCTCAAGCTCTTTCAGGCGCTCGACGAGCTCGTGCTCGATGCCCTCGAGAGCCCTCTTCATGGTGTCGGCAGTCGTTGCGTAGTGCGAGCCCGGAAAGATCGCCATGCGCCGCAGACGCCGGTTGACCGCCCCTCGCAGCGGATCGATTTCGTACAGCCCCTCGATTTCGTCGCCGAACAACTCCACCCGTACCGCCGTCGCGTCCTCGTACGCGGGGAAAATGTCGATGATGTCGCCCCGTACGCGGAAGGCGCCACGATGGAAATCGACGTCATTGCGCGTGTACTGCATCGCCACCAGCCCGGCCAGCAGGTCCTCGCGCGAAATGACATCGCCCGGCGCCAGTTCGACACGAAGCGCCCCATACGTCTCCGGCGAGCCGATGCCGTAGATGCACGAAACACTGGCCACGATGAGCACGTCTCGCCGCGTCAAGAGCGCCCGGGTCGCCGAATGGCGCATCTTGTCGATCTCGTCGTTTATCGAGGACTCTTTCTCGATGTACGTGTCCGTGGCGGGAACATAGGCCTCAGGCTGGTAGTAGTCGTAGTAGCTCACGAAATACTCGATGGCGTTTTCGGGAAACAGGTCTTTGAACTCGCCGTAGAGCTGCGCCGCGAGGATCTTGTTCGGCGCGATGACAAGGGTGGGCCGGTTGACCTCGGCCACGACGTTTGCGACCGTGAATGTCTTCCCGGAACCGGTAACGCCAAGCAGAACCTGGTGCGGAACAGCCTCGCGAAGGTTCCGTGCCAGTTCACGGATCGCAGGCGGCTGATCGCCTTGCGGCGTAAACTCGGTAACGAGCTTGAAACGGTCCATGATTCACGCTTTGGTATGGAAAAGCTTTGCGGGAGAAACCTGTTTGATGCTGGCCACGCCCGCTACCGTTCTCAACGTGGCGGCGACCCATTTCGCCCCCTCTTCCTGGGTCGTTTCGAACACAAAATCGAAAAAGGTGTCGCCGTTGTCGCCCGGACGGTACTCGGCCCGCGTAATGCTGATGTTCATGGGCCGTATGGCGTTCGTAATATCGGCCAGAACATTGGGGCGGGGGCCGATAGTGACGCGCATCCCGACTTCACGCGTGACGCCTCCCAATTCGCCGTCCCAATGCGCCTCGACAATACGCTCGGGATCCCGTTTGGTCACGCCGAAGTGCGGGCATTCGGCGCGGTGCACCGTGAGGCCGGGACTCTTCGTGATATATCCGATGATGGGGTGGCCGGGCATGGGATTACAGCACTTTGCGAACTGCACCACGATACCTTTGTGGCCCTGCACACGCACCAGTTTCTGGCGCGTCTCATCATCCACCTGGCGGACGGTGCTCGGCGCCTTGCGAGGCGTTTGGGACACAGGTTTGGGCAGCGGCTCCTGTTCCGGCAATGGCTCGAGTTCACCGATCTCGCGCAAGCGCTGGCGGATGCGGGTGCGTGCTTTCCCCGTTACCACGACGTCCAGCCAGTCTAAGTGCGGCGTTTGATTCTTCGACGTCAGGATCTCGACGACATCGCCGGTTTGCAGGTGGTAGCGCAGCGGCACCATGCGGCCGCTCACGCGCGCGCCGATACATTGGTGCCCCACATCCGAGTGAATCATGTATGCGAAATCCAGAGGCGTGGCGCCGGCGGGCAGCTCCTTCACCTCGCCTTTGGGAGTGAATACGTAGACTTCCGTGGCGCGGACGTCGCGCCGGACGCTGTCAAGCAGTTCTTCGGGGACATGCGCCTCGTTGAGCCATTCGTACATCTGGCGAAGCCACCGCAACTGGTTGTCAAGCTTGGGATCGCTTTTTTCGATGCCCTCCTTGTACCGCCAGTGGGACGCAATGCCTTCGCGCGCGGTACGATCCATCTCCTCCGTCCGAATCTGGATCTCGAGGGGCACCCCATTTTCGCGCATGACCGTCGTATGGATGGATTGATACATGTTTACTTTGGGCACGGCGATATAGTCTTTGAAACGGCCCGGCACGGGAGGCCAAAGCTGGTGAACTATCCCAAGCGCGTTATAACATCCCGCCACGGTCTGCGTGATGATGCGCACCGCCAGGATGTCCATCACCTGGTCGAAATCCTTGCCCTGCTGGATGATCTTCTGATAAATGCTGTATAGATGCTTGGGCCGGCCGATCACCCGCGCAACAACCTCGGCTTCCGCGAGACGCTGTTCAAGAAAGTCCACCGTGTTCTGCAGCCACTCCTCACGCTCGCGCCGCTTCATGGCCACACGCGTGGCCATCTCGTGGTACATGACCGGGTTCAAATGGTGGAACGCGTGGTCCTCGAGCTCCCACTTCCAGTGCGCCATACCAAGCCGGTTCGCCAGCGGCGCATAGATATCCAGCGTCTCCTGGCAGATACGCCAAATGCGGTCCTCCGGCAGAAACTCGATGGTCCGCATGTTATGCAGACGGTCCGCAAGCTTTATCAAGATGACCCGCACGTCCCTCGCCGTCGCGATAAGCATCTTTCGCAGGTTCTCGGCCTGTTTTTGCTGCTGCGAAAGCTCCGCGGGGAGGGTAGCCGGCAGATTCAGCGCCCGTATGTTGCTCACTCCCTCGACAAGCGAGGCAATCTCCGCCCCAAACTGGTTCGTGAGCTCTTCCGCGGTGACCTTCGTGTCCTCGAGCACATCATGCAGGAGCCCTGCCACTATGGTGGTGGTATCCAGACGAAGATGCGCCAAATTGCTGCTCACAGCAAGGCAGTGCGAAATATAGGGATCCCCCGACAAACGCATCTGGCCCTTGTGGGCCTGGTCGGCAAAGCGGTACGCCCGACGCACCAAATCCGTGTCGGCATCCGGATTGTACTTCCGGATAGTCTTCAGCAATTTGGCGAATAGCGTGCGCATCTTGCCTCATATCCTGAGCCGCTTACCTCTGCCTCGCTCAACGCAATGAAACACTTATACTACCATTTTGCCACAAACCGTTCATGCTTACGAAATGCGGACAGGAACTGACCCGGACAGGAAGGCCCGCTTGAAGCCCGGGAAATGCATTGACAACGATTCCGATTTTCTTAGGTTTTGACGGTTGCCGCAAGCTGTGTTAGAATGGCGCCCGAAATGCTCGGAAGGGAGTGCGCCTTATGAAGAATGGGGCCATTGGGGACGAGAACACCCCGGATATCCGGAAGAACAAAGAGTGTCTTATCAATCTGATGGGACAGCACTTTCTGAGCCGTATCCTGGAAGTCTCCGAAGACCGCATCACTGTCTCGTTTCCAGGCATGGACTATCCCGCCTCCGGCATGGGTCTCGAGCTTCAATTCCACGATCAGGAGGGGTTCAACTGTTACCGGTCCCTGGTTGTGGCTGGACCCTCGGAGCATCCCGGCGCCATGGTCATTCAACGCCCGAAGGCCATGGACCGCGTCCAGCACCGGCTCACCTGCCGGGTATCCACTGACCTCACGGTCCAGGTGAAAGAGCAGAGTCTTGTGCGCAAATACGATGCGTCTCTAATCAATTTAAGCGGCGGCGGCGCTCTCCTGGAGACGGATGCGCCGCTCGACTTCAACAGCTCGGTCAAAATGCTTATCTCGATCCCGCGCGACAAGACCCGCACCGTCGAGGGGCGCGTGATACACGTGGCCCGTCCAAACGCGTCTCAGGAGGGCGAACAGTCCATCGTGGGCGTGCGTTTCATTCGTGTTGAACCGGAAACGGAGAGAGCAATTGCAGATTATGTCTGGGAACGCCTTCGCGAATTGTACCCGGGACAATAGCGTCCCTATTCACACTGGGGATACCCAAGCCTTCGGGCGGAACCTTCCGGTTTGAGCAATCCATGGTCCGCGAATACACATACCGTGTGATTGGGCCCGGGGCCGTCAAGAGATTACCTATTCTCTTGACAGCCTTCGTAGCCGCCTTCCTGGCGGGACCAGGAGCCCCCGCCGATGTGGTGCGGGTGCCTCTCGAGAACGGCGTGTTTGCCTCGGCGCGCAATGGCCGAACCCTGCTCCTGGAATACAACCGAAGCACGGGGCCGGAGCTCAAGGCGTTCGCGACGCGGTATCTGGCCGACCCGGACGATTGGAAGATGTATAAGGCCGTCTCGGGGGCGGTCGCTGTTCCGTTCGACGAATTGAACCCGGCCACCCAGCGGGCCGTGCTTCTGGCCGTGTTCAAGTATGACGCCGTCACGGAGCGCGGCTGGACCCATTATGTGATTCACGAAGACGAATCGGGGCAGGAGACGCTGTGGACGCTGTGTAACTGGCTCACAGGGAGAGGCGGCGTCTACAAAGACATTATGGCGGTCAACAATCTCGAGACGGACAAGCTGCACCGGGGCCAAAGTCTCTTCTTTCCGGAGAATCTCCTGCGCGAAGTGATGAGAAAACCCACGGGGGCACGCCCCAGCCCGCCGCCTTCCCTGCTTGCGTCCTCTCCGCTGGTGCCGGCCCCGGAACCGGTGGATGCGCCGCTCGACGCGCCATCCCGCAGTCTCGCCCAAAGTAACGGGGAGCTCGAATACGGCAAGGACGCGGCGGGCGCGTACGCCGTATACCGCTTGAAACAGGGCGAGGCGCTCTACACGGACGTGGTCGCCCGTTTCACCGACGTGGATGTGATGGAATCGGCCGCGGCAATCATCCTCGCGTCATGCAGGGTCGTAATGGAACGCAGCGGCATTAAAGACGAGCACGCCATTCCCGTGGGCACCAAGATCAAGATCCCCATGGAAATGCTGTCCGCCCAGTACATGCCGGAGGGTTCGGCTGCCCGCGAAGAGTACCAGGCTGTGGTGCGTGAAGCACAACAGCTGCGCGGCACGGTGCACAGCAAGGATCTCGCGGGTGTTGTCGTCATTCTCGATCCCGGCCACGGGGGGGGCGACCACGGAGCGTGGACCACCGACGCCCGGTTCAGCCTGTACGAAGACGAGATCAACTACGACATCGCCTGTCGCATCAAGCATATTCTCGAATCCTCTACCCAGGCGCGCGTTTATATGACCATGGTGGACCGTTCGCAGGCGTTTTCGTCGACCGAGCGTACGCGGTTCTCTCACGATACGGACGAAGAGCTCCTTACCACCCCCCGCCACCGCAGCCTCGACGGAGACAAAGTCTCACTGAATCTGCGCTGGTACCTGGCCAATTCCATCTACCGCCGCGAGATCGCCGCAGGGACGGATCCCAGGAAAGTGGTGTTCTCCAGCATCCACTGCGACAAACTCCATTCGAGCCTCCGCGGCGCCATGGTTTACGTGCCCGGGGCGTCAGGCCGCCGCGACAAGGAAGCCCCCGCCCTCAGCCTGGCAAGCTACGGCAAATACAAAGAAGTCGATGAACAAAACTACGCCAGCTCGACGGCCAGCGAACGGCGACGCGACGAGGCCCTGTCACGCAATTTCGCCGTAGTCCTGATGGAGGAACTTGGCAAAAAACGCATCAAGCGCCACGACCGCAGCGCTCCTATCCGCGCGCAGATTCGCCGTGACGGCATGGCCTTCGTGCCCGCCGTGCTGCGAAACACGATGGCGCCTACGAAGATCCTCATCGAGACCGCCAATCTCGCCAATGCCGTCGACTGCACCCGCCTCGAAGACCCCGAATGGCGCCAGTGGTTTGCCGAAGCCTACGTCAATGCCCTCAAGGTCCATTTCGACGGCGGGTGACGCCGCCGCAGGAGGCGATTTTCTGGGCGGGCAGGACCGCCGAAAGCGCGGCACAGCCACCGCTTTCCCTCCCGATAATGTCTCACACGGAACCGCGGAGTGCACACATAAGCCTGCAGAGCATAGCGTGGGTCCCGATAAAGGGGGCTTGACAGCCCGCGCGCGACCGTTTATACTTATACATAGATTATCTATGTAAACAGACCGCCTTGGTATAGGAGGCCCGTTATGGATTCCCGCCTGTTGTCCGGCACGCTGGAGATGATGATTCTCCAGGTGGTCAGTTTCGAGCCCTCGTACGGCTACCACATCACCCAGGAGGTGTTGCGCCGTTCCGAGGACTTCTTCCAGCTGAAGGAAGGCAGTCTCTACCCCGCCCTGCACAAACTCGAACGGAACGGCTTGCTCGAATCGTATTGGCTTGATACCCCCGAAGGCCGCCGGCGCAAGTACTACCGCATCACGGCCATGGGAGAGAAGACCCTCGAGCAGAAGGTCGCGGAGTGGCGGGGATTCGCGGCGGGCGTCAACCGAATCCTGGGGGCGGAGTGCGATGGATTGGCGTGACGAGGCAGCCCGGGACCTGCCGCGGCCGTCGCCGAGGGAACCGCGCACGTTGCGGCAGGACATCCTCGACGAGGTGCAGGACCACCTGCTCCTCGCCGCCGAGGAAGAGCGCGCCGCCCGCAAAGATGCGGACGACGACGAAATTCGCAAGAGTGTCATCGAACGTTTTGGCAATCCGGCGGCCGTGGCGCGCAGGCTGTGGTGGGACGCGATGAAGGAGGTCATTATGCGGGACAGGATTATCGCGGCAACCGTTGTGGTGGTGGGTATTGCGTTTGTGGTGTTCGTGGCGGGGGGCTGGACCCACCTGAGCCGAAGGCAGGATGCCTTGCTGGCGGCGATCCAGGAAATGAAACAGGTTTCGGCCAGGCCGGAGTATGAGGCCATCCTCGTGTTGCACCGCGGGTCGCTGGAAGGCCCGCCCGCCGAGGGCGTCGAGGTCAGCTTGTCACACAAAGCGGGAGAGGGTCCTGCCCTGGTAATCGACGATAAGACCGGCGCCGACGGCTCGGTCACCTTTCGTTTCCAGAACGAAGGCAAATATGACATCACTCTGTTCGACCCCGTATCAGCCATGACGCTCAAAAAGCAGCTCACCGTGTTCGCCGGGCACGGCGAAGGTGAAAAGCACATCGCCGCCCCGGACATCGGTAGCGCCGAATTGCGTCTCCAAAGCCCGTTGCCTCCGCAAATCTCAGACGACGAGGCGTTGCTGCTGGTGGAACTGGGTTGTGAGATGACCGTGGACGGGGCCGAGTGGCGGTTTGACAAGAAGCTCTTCGTGGGCCGTCCAGGCACAGTGACGGAAGCTACCGAAGTAGGAAGCGGATCGAGTCAGGCATGGGGCGTCGGTTGCGGATTTCTGGCGCCAGTGCCTCTCCGGAATCTGCAAACGCCGGACCTTCCTGTCTCCGTTCTCATGGTTTCTCCCGCAGTTCCGGAACGATTGGGTGTCGGAAGGCTTAGGGATACATTCGCAGCGCCAATGAGCGCCTTCTTTGCCAAGTACCCGCCCGGGAAATGCCTTTTGGAGCCGGGAACAGAAGCCCATCTCATACCGCTGGAAGAAAATACTCTGGAAAAGTGGCTGGAGGTGATTCAGTACAATCGAGCCATTGGCATGGCGATTGACCGAGACTGGGCCCAACTGCTCAGGGGCGTTCAAGGCGCACTTTTACACAAGGCTCAGCCGTGCATGAGCGCATCGGTCGCAAGAGACGAGCAGGGCAACATCAAAGTCCACGAGGACAAGATCGCCGTCTCCGATTCGGTCGTACAGGCGTTGGAAATGTGCGGGCAAGCCGAGGCGCTCCTTATCCAGGCGCAAGAAACGTTCGAGGCATCAGCGGGCGCGAAAAGGATTGAGATCCTGCTTACCTGGAGGGGCAGTAAGCCTGCCGAAGGTCCGTTGCGCGTGTACTTTGTCGACAAGGAGTCCGTGAAGCAAGTAGACGCGGGTCTTAGAGAATTCGAAGAGACTCAATGGGGAACCATCTTGTTGCCCCCCGAGATTCGCACAATCGATGCTGGTGCGCTGTTCCTGGCCGCCGTGCCAGGCATTCCGCCGAGGGACATGCTGAAACCGACTCCGCTCTTTGCCGAATTCGAAGATATCGACCTCACCCTGGCCAAACAGGCCTCGGAATTGTGCCCAGCGGAAAAGGAGTAAGGGAACTACAGATAGCGCGGACGCAGCCGGCGGCGCTGGTTCTTCCTGCACTCCATTCCGCCTTCTTCTACGCTCAAAGACATTGAAGAAAGACCTATCACCCGTTGCGCCCGGGAAAACCCGCCCTCCGGTGCCGGATGCGGGTTCGTCCTTCGGGCTGCGGAGAACAGACCCTCTTTTTCGGGAGGTACGCGAACGTCCGAATTCCCTTCTCACCTTCCCACCCTTCCCACCTTCGCACCTTCCATGAGAAGGCCTTGTCAAGGCCTTTAAGGCCGGCGAGGCGGCCGGTGTCGCCGCGGCATTGGCCTGCTCTCGCAACTGCCTCCCCCACGAACTCGAATGGAGCGCCATCGCCGGGAAGCTCCCGGCTGTTGCCCGCGGGTGAGCGCGAAACCCTGGCCCAAGGCCTTGCGAAGCACAGCCGCGCGGTCTGTCCCGAATGCCCACAAACGTCACCTATGACCGTGTGGTATACTGGCTGTTGAGGCCTGACAAGGGGCCACGGCGTATGCGGGCAAGCGGATTCCGTCCGGTAGGATGCCGTGGCAACGGCCAGATTCCAGGAGGTACGGAGAGATGCGATACCTCATAGCAATAGTAACGATTGTTCTTGCGAGCGGATGCGGTCTTGAGCTGTTGGCGGGGACGGCTATCCAGGGAACTCTTCAGAAGGAAGCGGTCAGCGGCGCGAAACAATCCATCGATTATGCCAAGGACACCTCCTCGCGGATGAGCATCGAACAGGCAATCCGCGCGTACGCAGCCGAAACCGGCGAGTACCCGAAATCCCTTGATGCGCTGGTCCCCGAGTGGATGCCCAATATCCCCAAGAAAGCCGACGGGACCGGTTTTGGCTACGACCCCGAGACGGGCGCGTTGCTGGATAGTCCGGTAGAGGGGACGGCGGCTCAGGGCGCTCCCGCAGCCGCGCCGAAACCCGGTCTGTTGGACAACGTGCCGCTCCAGGAATCGAACCAGGAGCGGCTCCTGCGCATTCATGAAGCGATCACCAGCTATACGGTCAAACAGGGCAAGTATCCGACGTCGTTGTGGGCCTTGGTGCCGGATTACCTGCCGGAATACTTGAAGACCAAAGACGGTCAGGACTTCGATTATGACCCGGCGACGGGGATAGTGTCCGCGCCGCCGCCGTTGCCCGAACCCCTCGAGGCCGATGCGCCCGCGGCAGGGTCGTTGGACAGCTACGGCCAGTACCAGCAGCCGCAACAAGCCCAGCAACCCGTGCACCAGCCGCGGCGGCGCGCCCCGGCGGGCGGCGCGGGCGGCCCCATGGGCGAGGTGTTGACCGGCATCGGTATTCAGGAAGAACTCAACCGCGGGTTCGGGGGCGGAGGTGCGAGCAGCACGGCCCGCCAACACATGAGAAGCAGGTCCGACGAGGCGGTCAATCAACGCAACCTCCAGCAGGAAGAAGCGCTGCGCGAGCTGAATCAATAGGGCAGATACTCTGCCGGCGCGGGCCGGTTCTCGTCCGTGCCACCCCGCTATCTCGCGGAGACCCCATTTCACGAACCGAAAACCAATCGCGAACGGCCCTGTCCTATTCCAGAGGTACGAACTGCTTCTGCACCTTTTCCCAGAGGTCGGCGGCGAGTTGTTTGCGGTCGGTTCCCGCGACCGGTTCGGCGCCGAACTTCATGGAAGCTTCGCCGCCGCGCAACCGTAAGATGCCCAGGATGTGGTTCGCGAAAGGAACGTCAGGACCCCAGTGTACGGACTGCATGGGCGTCGGGTCGTTGGGTTTGGTGCGGTAACCCAGCGTAGCGTAGTGGACCGGCATCCCGGCTTGAACAGCGGGCTCAAGGAGAGCGGGTTTGAACGGAAGGACGGTCTTGCCGTCTCCGATGCGGCTCTCGGCGAACATATGCACGGCATAGCCCTTGTGCAAAGCATCCGCGATCCGCTCGTTGATGTCCCCGACATCCGTGCGCCGCTGCCGGTTGACAAAGATGATGTCGACGTGCCGCGACATGAACCCGATAAGCGGCCACCGGG
The DNA here is from genome assembly GCA_035416745.1 of Candidatus Hydrogenedentota bacterium. Lineage (NCBI taxonomy): Bacteria > Pseudomonadati > Candidatus Hydrogenedentota > Candidatus Hydrogenedentota bacterium. The sequence goes on from DAOLNV010000039.1 coordinate 27,689, forward strand.
CCATGTCGTGGCGCGCGACAAAAACGCCCCCGATGACCGCGCATATGACGACGCTGTCGATCGAACTGAGATGATTGCTGACCGTGAAACAATGATGCCGCGGGGGCTCACCGTTTATGGTCAGGCGAAATCCGCCAATGCGCAAGGCCACGCGGGCCCAGAGACGGACCATCGCGCTTCGGAAACGCACGTCCGCATGGGAAGACGCCATTTTTATGAAGGGGCGGACGATGATGGCGAGGGAGAACACGCCGCATGTCCACGGCACCAACAGGAAGATGCGCCACGCGGCGCGCATATTGGCCAGGAATCCGCTCACGTTCCCCCCAACGACAGTCTTTGTTACGGTTAGCGAACATAATGGCATACGGCTGTTCAGACAGCAAATTGCATGCGAACGGACCGGCCCTCGCAAGGGGATGAGGCGGCCGCTGAAGGCCCGTTTTTTGGTGGAAACGGCGGGGAGCCGGCGTGCTATACTCTCACGCTCCTCCACGCCCGGCCTCTTCTGTCGGTGCTCGCGTGCGAGCGCAAGACTCTTGTGTTGTATCGTAACGTGAGGATGTACGTCTGTGCCCAATCCGTGTCTGACCTGTGGGGCGTGCTGTGCCTATTTCCGGGTCTCTTTCCATTGGGCGGAGTGTGATGACGAGACATCATGCGGCGTTCCTGTGGGCATGACCGAGGATCTGGGGCCGTTTCGCCGGATGATGAAAGGAACAGGGCGAATACCGCCGCGGTGCGTCGCTCTCGAGGGGGAAGTCTGCGTATCGGTTTATTGCTCGATCTACGCGCGGCGTCCGAGCATCTGCCGGGCCGTCAAGGCGTCCTATGCAACGGGTCAGCCGAGCGAGCAGTGCGACAAAGCCCGCCTCGCGTACGGATTGCCTCCTCTCACACCCGGCGCGTGGCACGAACCTGACGGCGAGCCGGTTCCCACGAGCCCCGAACCCGACCGCCGCCGCCCACCCCGCGCCGCGTGACCTTTGTCTGGCGGTTTGCGCGCCCGATGCGATGACTTGCCGCCGAGCGCCGTATCTGGTGTACACTGGCGTTACGTATGAATACACGGGCACATCTTTGCGGGATTTTCCTGCTGGTTGCTGGAGCGGTCTGGGGCCAGACCCCCCAACAATTGTGGGCGCAGGCCACGGTTTACCGCGACAGTTGGGGCGTTCCACACGTGTATGCCGACACGCCTCGCGCATTGGCATTCGCGTTCGGTTACGCCCAGGCCGAGGACCGTCTCGAGACGCTCATGCGCGCCTACCGCATTGCGACGGGGCGCGCCGCGGCGGTATTCGGGCCGGATTACGCCGATTCAGACGCCTTCGCGCTGAAAATGGGACACGGCGACCTGGCCGTGCAGGCTCTCGAAGACGCGCCTCCTCTGACGCTCGACCTCTGCGAGGGGTTCGCACTGGGGGTCAACGCATGGATCGCGGACCATCCGGGACGGGTTCCTGAATGGGTGGATGGCGCGCGGCCCGCCGATGTTCTCGCGCTCATGCACTGCTATTTGATGAGTTTCGCGCCGTTCGATCTTCGGGGGATATTCTCGAGACCTGCCCCGGCCTTTTCAGGCAATGCATGGGCGTTGGGCCCGCCCTTGACGCAGTCCGGCGCACCGGTGCTCGTGATCAACCCGCACGGGTACTACGACGGCCCGTTTCAATGGTATGAAGCGCACTTGGCGGGTCCCCGCATGAACGTGGCGGGCGCGGGTCTCTGTGGGCTTCCCGTCATTCTGCAGGGCCATAACGAAGTGCTCGGCTGGGCCCTCACACCCAATTATCCCGATTTCGCGGACATCTACGTCCATCCGAAAGAGGTGATCAAGCTTCCTCCCGCCGACCCGAACAAGATGCAACTCGAAGCCGCGCTCGAACGGCTCCTCATCGGGCGCCGTCTTGCCGAGGCACGGATATTCTTCGTCAATACGCCGAGCGGCATGCGGCAACGGAGCGTATCCTTTCGCTTGACGGGCAAGGGTCCCGTGGTAGGCGAGATTCAGGGAGACCCGTGTTCGTTTTTCGCGGGCGGCTATGCCGATTTTGGCGCCCTGGAACAGTTGGCGTCCATGGCCGCGGCCCGCAATCTGGGCGAATTCCAGGATGCCCTGGCCATGCGGCAGTTGCCATGCTTTCATGTGCTTTACGCGGACCGGGAAGGAAACCTGTTTTACCTCTACAATGCAAAAGTGGGCGACAAAGCGCTCGCCCCGGCCACGGCGCCGCGGGGAGGATTGGACAGCAACCAGGAAATGCTCAACGCAGAGAGAGGCGCGCCGCCGGACACGCCAATCTACGGGTGGGACGAACCGGTCCCCGCGCAGGACTTTCGCTATTTTTGGGGGCAGCTGGTGCCGATTGAGGCGTTGCCCGCCGTGGTCAATCCTCCCGCGGGGTACTTGCAGGCATGCGGTACGCCGCCGTGGGAGGTGACGGGCAACTCGGGCATCAATCCGGCCACCGTGCCGTTATGGCTGGCCAACGATCGCGACTCGTTTCGTGCGCAGCGCGTGCGCCATTTGCTGAGTTTCGGCAAGCGGAGCTTTCAGGAGGCGCAGTCCATGGTGTACGACGTGCTCGTGCCGTTTGCGACCGCCGCCGTGCCGCAATTGCTCGCATGGGCCGATGCGCGTGAAAACTTCCTGCAGACCGCGCATCCCGATACAGGACACGGCCTCGACGTATTGAGGTCGTGGAATTTCGTCGCGGAGACCAACAGTTCGGGCATGACGCTCTTCAATGCCTGGTGGACGGCGTACCGGCAACTGGCGGGCCCCGACGCCTCCGACGCGCTGCTTTACCAGGAGTTCATGAGTGCGACGCCGCGTGTGCAGGAGCTTGCGTTGGAGGCGGTGTCGAATGCTGCCCGCGAGATGCGCAACCTTCACGACGCGATCGAGGTGCCGTGGGGCGATGTGCACCGCCTGCGCAGGGGAAACCACGAGGAACCCATCCCGGGCGGTTTGGCCGGTGAGCCCATCATGGTTACCGGCGGATACGGCGGAGCCCGTAGAAAACTGTTGGCCGGGTACGGGTATGCCTTCGCCATGGCGGTCCAATTCGGCGACGTTCCCGAATCGGTGAGTGTCAGCCCCGGGGGAGCGTCCGATGACCCCGCATCGGAACATTTCGCCGACCAGCTTTCGCTGTTCGCCGAGCGGCGCTTCAAAATCAACTACTTTCTCGACAAAGATGTGCAGCGTTATGCGGAGAGCGCGTTGGGACGGTGCCCGACGCTCCGGCCCGTTGGGATGCAGGGCGTGTTCGGAATCAACGCGCGCGACCCCGTCTCCGTGCACCTCGAGACCGCCGCGGAATCCCCGGCTCCCTTGCCAGACGGCATGGCGCCCTACACCGTGTTCGTGACGCCGAAACTGAAAGGGCCGGGGGTGCCGGCCAGTGTGGACGCGGCCATCTATATTCCGCCGTCGGTGGTCCAGGAAGGGGGCCTGGAACAGCTTGCAGTGTATACGCTTGATCCCGAGCACGGCTGGTTTGCCGCGCCCAACCAGGCCATCAATGCCAACACGCGCATCCTTCACGCGCGTTACCAGGGTTTGCCCACCTGCGTCGTTCTCGGGCCTGCCGTACTGCGCGTGGAACCGCCGGTTCTGGCCGCGGAACCGCCCTCTCCCGAGGAAACCCCACGCGAGCAGGAGCGGCTGCAGGTGGCTGCGGAACCGGACATCGAGCCAGCGCCGGAGGAAGCCCCGGTACCCGAGATGCCTGCAGCACCGGCACCCGAGTCCCCGGAAGTGAGCGAGGCCGGGCTTGAAGCTCCCCAGCCGGGGACTCTCGCGCAGGCGCCGGTGATTCCCGCGCCGGCGCAAGGCCCTTCCACTCCCGCCGACGCGGTTCGCTCCGCTCTGGCATGGGGCAAGACCCTCGAGATTCCAGTTCCAGGCGGGGCCGGTTCCGTAAGCGTCACGGCAAACAAATCCGTGGGTGTGTTCACCAGCGCATCCGGCGTTGCGCCGGTCCCCCCGCCCGAGGGCCTGGACCCTGCAACGCCGTTCGTCGCGGTCCATTGTTCCGATGCGGAAGCGTCGATGACGCTCGAAGTAGCGCTTTCGGTTCCTGGTGAAATTACAAACCGCGGCGAGGCACTTGGATTATACGGCTACCGCCCGGAGACCGGGTGGCAAAAGCTCCCCGAGCAGCGCGTCGACAAAGAAACCGGCGTCATGACAGGCTCGGATACTCGGCCAGGCATCTACGCCGTATTGAAGCCTGCCGGCGCCCCCGAAGCACAAGCTGCGCCCCTTGAGACCACCGTTGCCGCGCCGGCTCAGGACGTTTCAATAGAGACCACGCCCGCTCCAGTGGAAACGCCGCCCGAGGAACAGGCCCGTGCGCCGGAACCCGCGGCAGCGCCTGTACCGGCGGGGCCTCGAAAGCCGACCCTGGCGTGGGGCAAGTCGCTGGTGCTTGCGGCGCAAAACGCGCGCGCCGAGTTCACCATCGAGGCGGAGTCTTCGATAGGCGCATTCACGAAAGTCCTCGCCGAGCCGCCGGGCCCGATTCCGGAGGGCATGCAGGCATACGGCAGTTTTGTCGATTTGTCGCTGTCGAAACAGGATGTTCCCCTGCGTATCGGGCTCGCCCTGCGCCCGGAACAGAGCCTGCCGGACGGAGTCGACATCGGGACGCTGGCAATTTATGCGTTCAATCCTGATGCGGGCTGGGAGCGGTTGGAAGGCCAGCAACTCGACCAGGCCGCTGGCGCGCTGACAGGTTCGGATACTCAAGCCCGTACGTACGTCATTCTCGGACCGAAAAAATAGCCTCTCGCCTTATGGAACCAATCACGCTGGGACTCGCAGAGAGACAGGAACGCATACGGCGGGGCATAGCCGCGGCATCCAGAGAACGGATTCTTTGAACCACAGAAAACGCCCATTTGCGCCGTGCGCGACCCGGCAGCGCGGAGAGTGTTCGCCTGCCCGCGGTTCACGGCTCGCGTGCCGGCAGAATACCAGAAAGAGGGGGCCGGGACGGTCTCAAGGGCGAGTTGCGGTGGTGAGACCATCCCGGCACATGGCCTGAAGCGCGTCCTACGGTGCGATCGGTCCACCTTCGCGGTCCGGCTGCGCTTGGTGGCTCGTTCGCGCTTCGCGGCCCGGCGAAACCTTCGGTCTGGCTGGAAAGGCGGGTGGTTTCGCCGTCATGAGAGGTAAACTGTTTGCTGCGGCACGGTCCGTCAGAGTCTGCCTAGACGGCGGCGACGCCGTGCGCATCCAAGACATTGACGAGGTCTTGGTATCCCATCAGCCCGGCAATACTGCGGGGGCTGAGATCGCCCAACAGAACGGCTGAGGTATGCGGATCTGCCCCCTGATCGAGAAGCATTCCGGCGACCTCCGGGTTGCCGGAAAGCGCGGCCCAATGCAGCGGAGTAAGGCCCCGATCGTCGGGTATATCCACCGCGGCGCCGTGCTCCAAGAGCATCTCGACGGTTTCGTGATGGCCATTGCGTACTGCTTTGTGAAGAGGCGTTTCGCCGCTGGCATCGCGGTCCATGGCATCCACGCCGCTTTCGAGCAGGGAATGGACAGCCTGCGCGGCGCCCCAATACGCGGCGCTGTGCAGGTAAGCCTCGGGGGTCTCGACCGGCACGTCCACCCCTTCCCTTTCTTCCTGGCCAAGCATGAAATCGATAAGGGTCCGGTTGCCGCAGCGCATGGCGCGTACGAGAGGCGTCTCGCCGAGACCGTCTTCCCGATGTATCCAGCTCTTCGTCATTTGCCGCTCCCTCCAGTACCACTTCTGAATCGCGCGTTCCCATGCGGTGACTGTCTTCCCTGCCATGTCAATACGTACATCCACAGGCGCCAAGGAGGTCCGCCAATTCCTCGTATCCCATCAGCATTGCGGCAGCTTTCGGGGTCAGCCCGCCGAGCCCCGGGGCGCGAACGTTGGTTTCTGCTCCGTGTTCCACGAGCAGATCGACCAGCTCCGCGTGACCCGTGAGGGCGCACCAGTGCAGCGGGGTCATTCCCGACGCCGTGACTTCTTTGACGTCGGCGCCGAATGCCAACATCGCCTCCACCGTTTCCGGGTGGCCAGCGCGTATCGCCTTGTGCAACTCGGTGTCGGAGCGCCGGGAGCATCCGTTCCAGGTCGCGCCGGACAGCAATTCGAGGCCGGTCTTGCTCATCCCCCAGTAGGCTTCCCGGGGGACAGACCGGGGTTTCCGGTCCTCTTCCTCGCCATGGACCCCGAGAAGGACAAACTCGGCGAGTTCCTTGAAGCCGCACTTCATCGCACGGCTCAAGGGGGTCTCGCCAGAGGCATCCTTCACGTGCATCCATGACCGGCCCATTTCATTTAACTCCTTGATGTCGGCGGGCGTTCTGCCCGTCCAGCTTCAAGTAGACTCATGCATGCGCCGTGCCAAGAGAGTCCCGGGAAAGACAAAACTGCGGAAACCGCCAACGCCAATTCGGAAAACCTTTTAGAACAAAAGGAATTTGCGCGGACTGCCCTGGAATTGGCACGGCCTATCTGCGGTGTGACGGTTCCTGACAATACTGACGAGTTTTCGACGGTCTTGAGGGGCTCCGGGCGCCGTTTACGGATGCAGACGGGACCCCGGCGGTGGCCAGGCCGGTCAACCGGGAATATTGAGCGCTTTGGCCACCTCGGGCCAGCGCGAGCGGTAGACCTGCCGGCCGAAGTGGTCGAGGTCCTCGACCAAGGCGATCATGCCTCCTTCTCGCCAATCACCGCCCTTTTCGAGGAAGTCGGCGACGGTGGTTTGCAGGCTGTTCTCCCTCGGAGCCGTGGCCGGGTCAAACTTGTCCTGGAAGAAAATGAACCACAATCCGCCGTCTTCCGAATAGATGGGGTACAGGTACAATTCGCGCATGTATTTCACGAGGTTAGCGGTTTCGGGCAGGACCTTCTCGAGTTGGGGGCCGAAAATCCACGAGTGGCACCAGAAGCTATTGAACGGTTTGTCGGGAAACATCCGGCGGAAGAATTCCACTCCGCGCCGCATGGTGTCCAGGCATTTTTCGGGTGTCATTTGGCCCCCGGAGGGAATGTGCGTATCGAGCATCCAGTCGCCCGGCTTCACGTAGTAGTCCCATTCGGAACGTGGGAGTCTCACTTCGTGCCGGAGGGCATGACCCGCGGGATGAATGGGGAATCCCCGCGCTTCCTCGTCTGAGATGGCCAGCGACGCCTGCCAGCTGTCGGCGGTTCCCAGCTGCACGGCATAACCGGCGGCGTTGTACCAGCGCCCGTCCCCGGATAGCGCAACCGTAAGGGCCTTTTCGCGGTGCCGGAACACATGCACGAAAGGCTCCATTGGCTCGAGCTTGTACTCGAAACGCCCCAGCCGGAACAGCTTGCCTTCCGTATAATTGCGCATCCAGAAAAGCTGGTCGCGGAACAGGCCCAGACGGCCGTGGCGTCCCCGGCGGAAGTTATCGGCAAAACACGAAACCTGGAGACAGGTTTCGCGCGTGACGTCCTCGGGTACGTGCATGGTCGCATGAATGGCCCGTGTGCGCGGAATCATGGCCATCCCTATCAGCAGATAGAAACAGCCGCTCGAATCGTCCGTGGCTTCGTCAAGCACGGGCCACTTGGTAAAGTCGACGCGGTCAGCATAATCATACAGACGGCGGTACGCGTGCCACGCCAGTGCTTTGAGCGCGGGATCCGCGTCAATGCGCTGCGCGGTCTCCTCGAGCGCCGCTTGCTCCTTGGATTCGAGGCCCCCCCATTCCCGGCTCATCGCGATCTGGCTGGGCTCGAGAAAGGGCAAGGTCTCCGGCATTGAGGCCATGGATTCGTCCCACCGCAACGCCACTTCACCCTGGAAGTCGCTTTCCTGAATGTGCTCCAGTACGTCAGCAAGTTTCATCGAAAACACCTCCGATGGATCGGGCATGAGCAGAATTGGACCCCGGCCGCGTGCTGCGGTCACACTCGCAAGTTTCCCAACGAGCCCGCGGTGCTGGCCGGCGAAGATTCTCTTGGAACCTGCACGGGCCGGCCCTCCTTCCGGGAGCGGTTTGAAACGTCACGACCCCACTGTCCGCCACCGCTCCGCCGCCGGCGCCCTCGACAAGCCCACATAGATACTACCGAAGGACGGCCGAGTGCGCAAGGACATTGCCGCGGATTGAGATGGCGGCGGCCGCCCGCCTCCCCGCAACGGCAGGAAACCGGAACCCGCCGCCGTGTAGTATGTAGTATATAGGGACGTTACATAGCCGTTCCGCATGGCCTTGCGGGAAGCATGGCGCCGCAGGGAGCAGCAAGAGGAGAATCACGATGATTACGCTCGGTCTCACACTGGTTGCGGCATTGGGAGCAAACCCGCCCGCGGCGGCTCCGGCGAATGCCGCGGCGTTTCCGCTGGGAGCCGTCCGTTTGCTGGACGGTCCCTTCAAAAGGGCCATGGACCGCGATATCGCGTATCTCTTGCGCCTCGAACCGGACCGGTTGTTGAGCGGATTCCGCCGTGAGGCCGGCCTCGAACCCAAGGCCGAGGTATACGGGGGATGGGAAACTCAAGGCGTGGCCGGGCACTCGCTCGGGCATTACCTTTCCGCCTGTTCGCTGGCATGGGCGTCAACCGGGGACGACCGGTTCGCTGGCCGCGCGGCCTATATCGTCGACGAGCTGGCCGCGTGCCAGACGGCTAACGGCAACGGCTACGTGGGCGCGATTCCGAAAGGCAAGGATGCCTTCGCGGCGGTCGAGCGCGGCGAACTTCAGGTGAAATCCTTCGAACTGAACGGCATCTGGGTGCCCTGGTACACCGAGCACAAGGTGATGGCGGGCCTCCTTGACGCTCACGCGTACACCGGCAGCGAGAAGGCACTGGCCGTCGCGAGAGGGCTGGCGGATTGGATCGAGAGCGTAACAAAAGGCCTGAGCGGCGAGCAGTTCGAAGCAATGCTCGCCTGCGAACACGGGGGCATCAACGAGTCGCTGGCGGAACTGTACGGGCGTACGGGCGACGAGCGGTACCTGGCTCTGTCGCGGAGGTTTCATCACAAGGCCGTGCTCGGCCCACTGTCGCAGGGCATCGACTGTCTTCCCGGTCTGCACGCAAACACCCAGATTCCCAAGATTACCGGCGTGGCCCGGCGCTATGAGTTGGCAGGCGCCATGGAGGACCGGGCCATCGCCTCGTTCTTCTGGGACCGCGTCGTGCAGCACCATTCCTACGCCACGGGAGGCCATAGCGAACGCGAACACTTCGGGCCGCCCGACCAGCTCAGCGGCCGCCTCGGAACGGATACCACGGAGACGTGCAACACCTATAACATGCTGAAGCTGACGAAACATCTGTTCTGCTGGGATACCGCATGCGAAAAGGCCGATTTTTACGAGCGCGCGTTGTACAACCACATTCTCGGCTCGCAGAACCCGGAGGACGGCATGATGTGTTACTTCATTCCTCTGAAGCCGGGACATTTCAAGACGTACTCGACGCCGTTCGACTCGTTCTGGTGCTGCACCGGCACGGGAATGGAGAATCATGTGCGGTATGGCGAGGCGATCTATTTCCACGGGGAAGACAGCCTCTACGTCAATCTCTGGATTCCCTCGGAGCTCTCCTGGGAAGAGAGCGGCGTGGCTGTTCGCCAGGAAACGGCGTTTCCCGAAACGGGTGAGACGCGCCTGCGATTCTCGTGCAGGAAACCGGTCGAGCTTACGCTGTTCCTGCGGTCTCCCGGCTGGGCCGCGGGATTGCCCACAGCCCAGGTGAACGGCGAGAAGTGCGCCCATAGCGCGCATCCGGGCGGATATGCCGCCATCCGCCGCACCTGGCATGACGGCGATGTGGTCAATTACACGATCCCGATGGCGTTACGGCTTGAAACCATGCCAGACAATCCGGACCGCGCGGCGGTCCTGTACGGCCCCTTAGTGCTCGCGGCGGGCGTGGGCCCGATCGATGGTCCCGAGCCGCAGGTGCCCGTCCTGTTGACGGAGAACCGCGACCCCGGCGCGTGGCTCAAGCCCGTCGAGGGCAATCCCCTCGCATTCCAAACGAAAGGCGTGGGGCGGCCGCACGACGTGGAATTGACACCGCTTTACGCCATGCACGGTCAGCGCTACAACGTGTACTGGGATTTCCTGACCGAGGACGCATGGCAACAGCGCGAAGCGGAACGCGCCGCCGAGGAAGCGCGCCTGAAGGACTTGGACGCCCGGACCGTCGACACCGTGGCGATCGGCGACAAGGCGTCCGAGGAGGCCCACAACCTGAAAGGCGAGAATACGGCAACGGGCCCTCACCAGGGCCGGGTGTGGCGGCATGCCCCCAACGGCTGGTTCTCTTACGGTCTCAAGGTGCTTCCCGCCGCGCCGATGGAGATACTCTGCACCTACTGGGGCAGCGAGAACCAGCGCGCGTTCGACGTGCTGGTAGACGACGCGAAAATTGCCGAGCAACGGCTTCACAACGACAAGCCCGGCGAGTTCTTCGAACTGGCCTATCCCCTCCCGCTCGAGTTGACCCGGGGCAAGGAATCCGTCACGGTCACGTTCAAGGCGCATCCGGACAATATCGCGGGCGGCGTCTTTGGCCTGCGCACACTCAGAGCCAAGGAATAGCGCCTCGAACAGGCCCTTTTCTCAGGAGATACAAATGCAGGTGATATCGAGACGGCGTTTTGCGGGCACCCTCGGCGCATTGGCTATGAGTGGCCTGCTTCGGTCCAACGCGAAATCCCAAGCGCAGGAATCCCCGGCGGAGGAGCGCCACGACCTGATCGTCGTGGGTATCGGCAGCGGCGGGTTTGGCGCCGCCTGCGCCGCGGCCCAACAGGGCCTCAACGTGCTGTGTATCGAGAAGGCCGGCCAGGTAGGCGGCAACGCCGTCGCGTCGGGCGTGACCATGTGGGAACCTGGCGTGGGCGGAACGGGGCTCCCCTTTTTGATCTACCGCCGGCTCAAGGCAACACCGTGGGCCACCGCCATCTACTCGACCGGACGACATTTCTCGTGGGACGGACAGCAGGCCTTTCCCGGCGGCGAGGCCGTGCCCGACCTGACCCGCGCGTACGCCGACACGCTTCGCAGGCACCGAGGCGACGGCCTGCCCGCCGATACAGCTTTCAAAAAAGAGTACTGGCACGGCGTGGTCTTCGAGCCCGCGGCATATGAGGGGGTCCTGCGCGCCATGCTCCAGGAGACCGGCCGCGTCACCCTCTTCACCGAGACCTTATTCGAGAAAGCGGAGGTCCAGGACGGCGTAGTGACGGGGCTCGTGCTCTCCAATGGGAAACGCGTATCCGCGCGCGCCTACGTAGACGGCACCGGCGGCGGTGAATTGTGCAAGGCGTGCGGCTGCGAGGTCATGTACGGCCAGGAGAGCGCCGGCCGGTTCGGCGAGGAAGGCGCGCCCGAACAGCCCAACAGCCTCACCAACGGCGCGACGCTCATATTCCGCATCGCGCCCGCGGATACAAAGGCCGTTGAACCTCTGCCCGAAGGCATCCCCGACAAGTGCTGGTGGGGCTCATTCCCCGCGATGAGCGCGGTGCAGTATCCCAACGGCGGCTACAATTGCAACATGCTCCCCACCATGTCCGGGGAGGAACTCGCGAAAATGGCCTCCGCAGCCGCCTACGAAGAATGCCGCCGGCGCGTATACGCATTCTGGAACCATGTGCAGCGCGGCTGGCCCGAGTTTCAACGTTACCGCATCGCGTGGCTCGCGCCGGCCCTCGGCGTTCGGGAGACTACGCGGCTCGTGGGCGAATACGTCTTGACCCTGCACGACCTCCGCGCGGGCATTTCAAAACAGCAACACCCGGACATCGTCACCATCGCCGATCATTCGATCGACCGCCACGGCACGGGCGGACTCGGCGGAGAAGTGATGGAGCCTTACGGCGTGCCCTACCGTTGCCTCATTCCGAAAGGCTTCAAGAACCTGCTGATTTCCTGCCGGGGCGCGAGCTTCAGTTCGATTGCCGCATCCAGTTGCCGTCTGTCGCGCACGATGATGCAGCTCGGGCAAGCCGCTGGAACAGCCGCGGCCATCGCCCAGGAACAGGGCATCGGGCTGCCTGATGTGCCGCCGGAAATACTCCGGGCCCGGTTGCGCGAGCAGCACGTTCAACTCGAGTGGCCCATGTCCGAAGACATCAAAGCCTACATCA
>DAOLNV010000039.1:39936-47675 GCA_035416745.1 Candidatus Hydrogenedentota bacterium
AGGCTATGAAAGAACTCATGGTTGTTCTGGCCGCTCTTATCGGAGTTTCATCAGTCTCCACGGCGCAAGGTGACCGAGGCGTCACGTCACCGGACCTCCAGATGGCCGATATCCCAGCGGGAGCCTTCGTCATGGGCAATGACGCCTCACCGCTCTGGGACCAGAAGCCCGCCCACAACGTTACAATCACGAGGCCGTTTCGCATCTCCGTCACGGAAGTCACTCTGGCACAGTACCGCCGATTTCGTCCGGACTGGTTTGCAGCGGCTCCCGGTGGGTCTGCGTGCGGCATGAGCTGGTACGACGCGTCGGCCTTCTGTGATTGGCTCAGTCGCACCGAGGGCAAGCCCTATCGTCTTCCCACGGAAGCCGAGTGGGAGTATGTGCGGAGGTCGGCAGAGAGTTGGGGCGTTCAAAACATGGCCAATGAGGTACGTGAATGGTGCTGGGACTGGTACGGCCCTTATCCGTCGCGTGATATGACAGACCCTCCCGGCGCGGCACAAGGGCTTGCGCGCGTGGTTCGCGGCGGCGTACTCGATCTTCTGGATGGGAAGTTTGAGTGTCTGCCCCGAACCGAATACGAATCGCCTGGTTACCGGGCGGGGTTGCCGCCGGCGTTCGGCATTGGGCCAGGCAGAGCTGAAAACGCCGCTGAGAGCGGTCTCGATGTGCCCGGCTATCATCACATCGGTTTTCGAGTAGTCCAAGGCATAATGCCCAGTACCGAACCCCTTGCATGCGAGTCCTTCTTCATCACACAAGGAATCAAGAATACCCGTCCCGAAGCGCGAATAGGTCCGGACATGACAAAACCGTATTTTCGCAAGCGCTATCTGCTGCCGTCGCCGCCGGAAACCGAAGGCGACCGCGCACGGATGGAACAACACCAGAAACGGATCGATGCCGCGGGCCTGGATCCTTCATTCCGCGGACATAATCACTCCCCCGCGCTTGAGGTCTGCGACAATGGCGACGTGCTGTTCGTGGTTTTCACCTCCTACACCGAATACGAACCCGAGATGTCATTGATGGCAAGCCGGCTCCGGTTTGGCGCTGATTCATGGGATATGCCGTCCCGCCTCGTCGATTGTCCAGGCGTGTGCGACAATACGCCGCTGCTGTGGAAGGATCAGGGACGGATTAATCTGTTCTGGGCATGGAGCCGCGCCGTAGGCGCTTATCCGTTTCAATGGATTGCGTCCGAAGACGACGGCGCGGCCTGGAGTGAGGCACAGTTTCCCAATTTCACCGGCGCGATAGGACCTCACTCGAGGCAGCCCGTCAACCAAGCCTTCCGGGGGGCGAACGGTACGATTTACGTGCCCAGCGACGCAGTCGGAGGCGCCTCAGTGCTCTGGGCCAGCCCCGACAATATGAAAACGTGGTTTGACACGGGCGGACGAAGCGCCGGCCGCCACACGGCCTATTGCGAACTCAAAGACGGACGAATCCTCGGCATGGGCGGCAAGAATACGGACATAGAAGGATACATGCCCAAAGCCTTCTCGTCCGATCATGGGAAGACATGGGAGGCCGCCAAGTCCTGCTTTCCGGCATTGGCGGCCAATCAACGGCCCAGTTTGCTGCGGCTTCAAAGCGGCCGGCTGTTTCTTGCCTCCGACTTTCAAAAACGCGAAGGAATCCGCCCCGCAGGCTTTACGGAATCGGGCAGTTTTGCGGCTCTTTCAGAAGATGAGGGCGAGACCTGGCGCATCAAGAAACTGTCCGGTGCGCAAGAGCACGAGAGCGGCCCCGCCTTCTTTAACGGCCTTCCCGGCGCGACAACATTGGGCTATTCGGTAGCGCGCCAAGCCCCCAACGGCGTGATCCACCTCATTACCACGATGAACCGTCCTTGTCTCCATTTCGAGATGAACGAGGCGTGGCTACTCTCGGATGATCCAGTACAGAGAACCGATCAGGAACTCATGGCAAACACCGCGCGGCACATCCAAAACGTCCGCGAGTTTAAGGAATGCTTTGCCGATGGCGCGCCGAGACTGACGTGGTGTGCTGGCACGGGCGACGACGGGCGTTATCTGCTGCACGGAACGGAAACCTGGTACTACCCTGACGGCAAGAAGCAGTACGAAGCGCAGTATGTCCTGGGCCAAAAGACAGGCATGGAGACGTTATGGCGTCCGGACGGTTCCAGGCAATGGGAATGGGCCCATGACTCCGATGGTGAATCCCGATGGCTCCAATGGTGGGAGAACGGAACCAAGAAAGCCGAATCGACTTGGAAAGACTTCCGCGCAGTTGGAGTTGCCCGCACGTGGAACCGGGACGGCACGCCAGCCATCGAAATGGATATGACGGCGCAATAGAGCCTTCGGAAGAGACCCGCCCTGCAGGAGACCTCTCCGGCCCCATGACGTGTCCAGCAAAGACGTTCCGCGAAGGGGAACGCGCGGCAGAGGGCCTCGGAGCTTGACGGATTCGTCCGCCGCGCCTATTGACCGCGCGCGGGTTTGCTGCAACAATGGATCCCAGCGGCGACCGCGCAGGTGCCACCGGCAACCGAGGGGAGTGGATACCAATGCGCCAGCACAACCTTACCCGGCCACTTGCACTGGCAGTTCTTCTAATGGCGATCTTCCTCATGTGCGGCTCGTGTCAGGATATCGGGTTTCCCGAGGAACTCGCGTCGATCTACGTGTCGATCGTTGTCCACAACGAGGAAACGCCCGAGTATATTAGCGATCCGAATCTCTTTGAAGAGGAACGATCGGCCCTTGTGGAATTCGCCGATATGCTGCATGCCAACAACGTCATGCTGAACTGGCAATCCGACTGGAAATTCCTCGAGGCGGCGAAACAACACGCCGTGGGCGGCAACACCGGCGGCCTCAACATCGTCGAGTACATCCACCATCTCGGCTTTGAAGTAGACCCCCACGCTCACGAATCGCAGTATACCTACGCCGATGTGGCGGCACTCATAGACCAATTGGGCGTCACGCCATCGAACATCGCTGGCGGGTTCGTCGCCTACCCGCCTGAGGAGTGCCTCCTCGAGCGTTTCTGGCAGCCCATCGAGGGCGACGTGTACGAATATACGTGGCAGGCAGAGGCTCTTTGGGGAGGTGCGACCTCCGGACACGTCAACGAGACCTCCCTGTGGGCGTCCGGCATCTGGAAACCCCAGGACAACGAGCATTTCATGGTGCATGACGACAACGCGCCGCTGCCGCATATCGGCAAGTATGGAAACACGTGGGAGGACCTCGACGATCTCGTGGAGCAGCAACAATCAGGCATGCTCGATAAGGACGCGATTTACACCGCCGTTATTCTTGTGCGGCAGGCCGAACTGACTGGTCCCGATTTCATAGACGAGTTCGAGGCCGATCTTCAGGACCGGTTAGACAGCCCCGGGCTTCATTTCGTAGGGCTCGGGCAGCTATTGGGCATCTGGGAGTACGACTACAACAGCGCCCCAAACCAGTATTTCTATTAAGACCCCTGCCGGTGCTTGAGGAATGCTTGCTCTCAGCGAAAACCAATGACTCCGGGAATTCAGACATGTTGCTTCCTTGTGGCCGCCACTGTATCCTCCTCTCCCCGGCATACGTGATTGCGCGGGGAACACATTGAGACATTGCATGCGAGGTATTGCGACGTGAGGAGAATCTTGACGATAGTCTTGGCGCTTGTGTGGGCAGGAGGTGTGGCGCTGGCGGGCGACTCTCCCCAGTTTCGCGGGCCGCACCGTGATGGCCGGTTTGATGAGGAGAATCTGCTGAAGGCGTGGCCCGAAGGCGGCCCGCCGTTGCTGTGGGTCGCGAGGGGATTGGGCAAGGGTTATTCGTCGCCGTCTGTGGCGGCTGGCAAGCTCTACGTGCCTGGCATGCTCGACGAGCAGAACGCGGCCATTTTCATCCTCACACCCGACGGCGCCATTGAACGCTCGATCCCGGTGGGGGTCGAGACAGAGGACAAGCAGGCGCCCGGTCCCCGTTCGACGCCGACTATCGAAGGCGACACCCTCTTCATGATTTCGGGCCTGGGCGAAGTCTATTGCCTCGATATCCCCTCGGGGGCGAAGCGGTGGAGCGTGAACATCCTGGAACGTTTCGCGGCACAGAACATCATGTACACGCTCGCGGAGTCCTTGCTCGTGGACGGCGATCGCGTCATCTGCACGCCAGGCGGGCCCGACGCGGGTCTGGCCGCCCTTAACAAGCAGACGGGCGAGACCATCTGGACCACCAAAGGGTTCGGCGACCCGGCTTCGTATTGTTCACCCATCATCTACACGCACAAAGGCAGGCGGCTGCTTTTGACGGAGACTGCGAATTTTCTCGTCGGCGTGGACGCGGACAGCGGCCAGTTCCTGTGGCAGGTCGAGCACCTCACCCGGGACGGCATTCATGCGGTGACGCCCGTGTACATGGACGGGCTCGTCTACTACACCGGCGGTTACAAGGCGGGCGGCGGCGCCGTGCGCCTTTCCGATGACGGCGCAAGCGCGGAACCCGCCTGGAAAGACGAGACGCTCGATTGCCAGCATCACGGCGTCGTGCTCGATAACGGCTATCTCTACGGGACAAGCCACATGTTCAGCAACCAGTTGATCTGTACCCAGATGGCCACGGGCAAGGTCATGTGGACCACGGAGGAAGTCCGTCAGGGCGTGGTCGAATACGCCGATGGCATGTTGTACATCTACGAAGGGCCGAAACGAGGCATCGTGCATCTCGTAAAGGCCGCGCCGGAAGGATTCGAGCGCGCGGGCATGTTCACCGTGACCGAAGGAGACGGAAACCACTGGGCGCATCCTGCTATCGCCAACGGGGTCCTGTATATTCGCCACGGGGACGTATTGCTGGCGTACAATCTTCGCGCCACGCCGTGAGGCGCGACAATTCGTGCGGAGACCGGCTGGTGCCGCATCTTCCCTGGAACTGGACTCGGCATGGGGAGAAATGCAATGCCATCCATCTCTTCTCGATGCAACGCCGCCGGCCGCCTCTGGGGCGCTCAAATCAGACATCCAGCCTCTGGCTTCCGGCAACAGGTCCGTTCCATAGCCAATTCGATGGCTAACGCCGCATTGGCTGCTGTTGTGATGATGGTCCTGCCGGTTGTTTCGGGGGCTCAGGAGAATCCGCCTGTCATCCTGGAGAACCAGGCTCTTGAGGTCCGGATTCCGCCCTCGCCGGCGCCTCCTGCGGTCCCACGCAGTGAACCTCATGACCGGCCGCACGCCGGGCGGCTCCGTCTGGTCTTCCCCGGACAACATGTTCAACGCCCATCCGGACCAAATTACACTGCTCCGAAACCATTGCCGCCTGTTGAAGACGCCCGCACGCGAATTCCTCATGCTAGGCAAGATGCTTCACCCATTTGAACTGGACGTAGAAAAGCTGACGTTCGATTGGGGAAACGGCGTGGGCGAGAACGCCGAAAAGCAAACCACGGCAGACCCCGCGATTCTCACCAGCTCCTGGCAATCCCCCTCGGGCGGGATCGGCCATCTATTCGTCAACATCTCGGACAGACCTCAGCCCCTGGCCATTCAACTCGACACCCGCAACGCTCCCGCATGGCCCATCTGCGACGTCCATCTCTGGAGTTCCGAGGAGACTGCCACTATTCGCACACTTTGGCAGGCCACCGGGCTCCCGCGCGAGTTCTCTCGCGAACTGCAGCCGCTCGAAGTCGTGTTTGTCGAGGTCCGTCCCCCCGCCGGTTGACGGGCGCGTAGCCTCTGCCAAGTTGGACCGATTCGGGAGCCGCAAGGCCGACCGTGCTACCGAATCCGGTAGGACCAGTCTGAATTCTGCATGGGAGCACCCTGTACAGGCCGGCTGATCCTGCTGCGGCTGACCATCGGAGGCCGCTGCATGGCCGAAGTTCGAGGCGGTGTCATGCCGGGGCTGTTCCGCAGGCCCGTCTGCGCTTTGTAGTGGCCGTACCCGCTATGGTAGCCGGGATACGCGCCCCGATAAGGCACCGGCCTCGGACAGGGCGACAAATGCACGTAGGGTGGCGGGGCACAGTACGACGGCGTCTGCAGGATAACCGGAGGAGCAGGAACCACTGTGACGGGATAAGGCGCAGGGACGGGTACAATCTCGGCCGGCTGCGGGACAGTCACAACAGGCGCCGCTGCCACGGGAGGATAAGCCTGATAAGTGCCGGCGTTCACCAAAATCCCTATAAGATCGACAACCGCGTTTGCTATCCCGACGTCTCTATAGGCTTCCGCATCCGAATAGCCGTGGTGGTCCCAATGCTTGTAGTCTCCGCCGTGATGGTTGTGTCTCGCCGATTCAAGCAATTGACCCAAACCCTCGAGGCCGGACAAGCCCGAATGCGAGGACCCCGAGAAGAGGTTACTGCCGCTGCCGCGGGATCCGCCCAGACCGCTTCGTCCATTTAGCCCGTTGATACTGGGTGCGCGCAGCCCGCCTCCGGAACGATTTGGCGCCCGCATGCCTCTGCCACGCGACTGCGCCACCGCCTCGGGCGCGAACAGTGCCAACGAGGCCAGCACGGCTACGGACAAGGCCACCGCTGCCACTCTCCTTCTCTTTCTTAAAATCATAATGGCCTCCTTTCAGAATCCTTCGTATTAGACAGTACCTCCAACATATTTGTTCATTTCGTGCTGCACGAGGCAAAGAGCCGCTCCGAAGCGCAATGGGTTGCGCGCAAACGACTTGCGTTAGTCCTGTTATTGAAGTGCTCTTCCTGAAGATTTTGAGGACGCAATAGAACGAATGGCTCTGACGTAAGCGAACAACGGAGGGATGGTCTTCCTACCCGTCCATGCGGTCATCGGGGGCGGACACGTCCGCGCTCCTGTTCAACCCCTTGGCGGCCCTGGGCCACGCGGTCCACGCGCCGCCGTCTGTGGCTGATCACGCCGGCGGAGGGGCCGGAGCAACCTCGGGCGCGGGTGCCGGCGGTGCGGGAGCTGGTTCAGGTGCAGGTGCGGGTGTCGGCGGAGCGGGTGCTGGTTCAGGCGCAGGCGCGGGCGCCGGCGGAGCGGGTGCTGGTTCAGGCGCAGGTGCGGGTGCCGGCGGAACGGGTGCTGGTTCAGGCGCAGGTGCGGGCGCCGGCGGAGCGGGCGCTGGTTCAGGCGCAGGAGCAGGCGCGGGCGGGGGCGTCTCTTTCAGTGTTTTCAATGCTGCAACAATGTCCGCAGGTTCGGCGCGCAGGCGGAAATCGGCGTTGAGGAAGGCGTAGCGGATGACCCCGCCTCCATCAATGATATACGTGGCCGACAAGGGCAACTCGTTTGAGGCATCTCCATTGTACGCGTTGAAATCTACCTGCTGAGTCAAGTGCTGCGCCACAACATCCGGAAGCTTGTACGCTATGCCGTATTGTTTCGCGGTTTTGTTTCCCGCATCCGCGAGCAACTCGAATCCCAACTTGCTCTCTTGAACCGCCTTTGCCGAGTGCTCCGGTTTCTGCGGGCTTAGCGCCAGCACGCGGGCGCCTTGTTCGGTGATGCGGGGCAAGGCTTCCTGCAAGGCCTGGAGTTGAACGTTGCAGTAAGGACACCAAGCGCCTCGGTACCAGACGAGCACAACGGGCCCTTGCTTCAGCAGATCCTCAAGCTTAACCGGCTGGCCTGCCACGTTGGGAAGCTCGAACATGGGCGCTTGTTCTCCCACCTTCTTCGCTTTGTCTACGATGCCCGACTGGGCGAGTTCGTCGATCCCCTGTTGATAGGCCTGCGCA
Organism: Candidatus Hydrogenedentota bacterium; assembly: GCA_035416745.1. Lineage (NCBI taxonomy): Bacteria > Pseudomonadati > Candidatus Hydrogenedentota > Candidatus Hydrogenedentota bacterium. Next base: position 47,638 of record DAOLNV010000039.1, read on the forward strand.
ATTTCCGGAGCAGCCGTCTCCTGGAATTTCGCCTTCAA